>DATNDF010000200.1 GCA_035607015.1 Candidatus Angelobacter sp.
TGACCGGCCTGCCGCCGACGCCGCAGGAAGTGGACGCGTTCCTTGCGGACAAAAGTCCGGACGCCTACGACCGGCTTGTCAACCGGTTGCTCGACTCACCGCGCTACGGCGAACACGAGGCGCGTTACTGGCTCGACGCGGCGCGCTACGCGGACTCGCACGGCTACCACATCGATTCCGAGCGAAGCATGTGGAAATATCGCGACTGGGTCATTGATGCCTTCAACGAGAACATGCCGTTCGACGAGTTCACAATCGAGCAACTCGCCGGCGACCTGTTGCCGTCTCCGACGACCAGTCAAAAGATTGCTTCGGGTTATGTCCGTTGCAACATGAGCACCGGCGAGGGCGGCGCCATCGAAGACGAGTACCGGGCCAAATACACTTTTGATCGCGTGGAAACGACCAGCACCATCTGGCTGGGACTCACCATGACCTGCGCCCGGTGCCACACCCACAAATACGACCCAATCCTGCATCGGGAATATTACGGGCTTTACGCGTTGTTCAATAATCTGGACGAACCGGTGCTTGACGGAAACAAGCCCAATCACGACCCGTTCATCCGGTTGCCCACGAAAGAACAGACGGAGCGCCAGGAATGGTTGAAGAAGCACATTGAGGAAGGACAGGCAAAAATTGATTCGCCCGTGCCGGAACTGGACGAAGCGCAGGCAAAGTGGGCCGCTCATTGGCATGAAAAGTTGAGCGCGGGTTGGGCTCTGCTCGCGCCGGCGGGCGTGCAATCCACGAACGGCACCGAATTCAAAACGTTGGACGACCAGTCGGTGCTCGTCGAGGGACCGAATCCCGATCAGGACATTCATGAGGTGAGACTCAAGCCGGCCGAAGGGAACATCGCCGCAATCCGGCTCGAAGTCCTGCCACACGAGTCTCTACCGGAACAGGGCAGTGCACGCGCCGCCGACGGGCGGTTTGAACTGTCGGAGTTCGAGGCGGAAATGATCAACCCCGACGCGGAAGGCAAAGCGGGTGAGCCGAAGAAGCTCAAATTCTCACGGGCTGCTGCCGATTCATGGGATGGAGACAAGGACATCGGCAGGGCGATTGACGGCAATGCCGAATCGGCCTGGACGATTCCGACCAACTCAATCACCCGGAAACACACCGCCTTGTTCGTTCTCGGCGAACCGGCAAAGGTGAAAACCAACTCTGAATTGCGCGTTCGTTTGAAGTATGAAGCCTCAAAGTCAAAGCGCGCCATCGGACATTTCCGTCTGGCGGTGGCGCAAAATGAGGAACTGGCGCGGTTTCTCATTCCGCCGAAGCAGGCACCCTGGCACGTGATCGGCCCGTTCAAATCCGAAAACCCCCGGACGGGCCTCGCCGCCGAGTACGAACCGGAGAAGGAGATTGACCTGAACAGGTCTTATCCGGGCGTTCGCGAGGACATCCGATGGAGCGAGAAGTCCGAGTTTGAAGACGGCAAATCGCACGTGCTGGTGGATGAACTACACGGCGTGCATGGCGTTTATTATCTCTATCGCGAGCTGAAGATTCCGAACGACCGCAAAGTGGACATGACGCTGGCGGCGGACGACCTTTTCAAAGTGTGGGTCAACGGTTCGCTCGCGCTCGAGCAGGCCGTCAAACGAAACCCGGAGGAAGGTCCGGCCAGGTTTTCCGTTGACTTGAAGTGGGGCGAAAACAGGATCCTCGTCAAGGTGGCAAATGATCAGGGCGCGTGCCGCTTCCGGTTCAAGGCAGACCTTGACGACGTTGACAACCCGCCTGCGGGCCTTGCCGCGATTCTGACCGCGACAGCGGAGCCCACTGGCAAGGACAAAAAAGAGGTGCAAAACTTTTATCGCCGCGTGGCGTCGCCGGAATTCAAGGCGCGATTCGACCAGGTCGCGCAATGGAGGGAGGAAAACGACGTCATCGAGAAGGAGATTCCTACGACGATGGTCGCGAAGGAAGCGGACAAGCCGCGCGACACGTTTGTGCTTTTGCGCGGTGAATACGACAAGAAGGGCGAAAAGGTCGAACCGGGTGTTCCCGCCGTGCTCCCTCCGTGGCCGAAGGACGCGCCGAAGAACCGTCTCGGGCTGGCGAAGTGGCTGGTGGATCCATCACACCCGCTCACCGCGCGAGTGGTTGCGAATCGTTTCTGGCAGCAATACTTCGGCGTCGGCATCGTGAAGACGGTCGAGGACTTCGGCGTGCAGGGCGAACGTCCGTCCCACCCCGAACTGCTCGACTGGCTGGCGACCGAATTCACCGGCTCCGGATGGGACGTGAAACATTTGCAGAGGCTTATCGTCACTTCGGCCACCTACCGGCAATCGTCCCGTGCGACTCCCGAACTGCTTGCGAAAGACCCTGAGAACCGACTGCTGGCGCGGGGTCCGCGTTTCCGCCTGGACGCCGAGGAACTGCGCGACACGGCCCTGTTCGTCAGTGGTTTGTTGGTGGAAAGGGAAGGCGGGCACAGCGTGAAGCCGTGGCAGCCGGGCGGGCTTTGGGAAGCCGTCTCCTATAACAACGCCCAGAAATATGTTCCCGACACCGGCGAGGGGCAGTACCGGCGAAGTCTTTATATTTACTGGAAACGTCAAAGCCCGCCGCCCAATATGCTGATCTTTGACGCTCCCACGCGCGAGTACTGTGTGGTCCGGCGGCCACGCACCAACACGCCGCTTCAGGCGCTGACGCTGCTGAACGACCCCCAGATCGTCGAGGCTTCCCGTGCCTTCGCGCAGCGTATCATGACCGAGGCGGCGAACGATCCGAAAAAGCGCATCATCTACGCGTTCCGCCTGGCGACAGCCCGCCCGCCGGATCCCGGCGAAATCAAGGTGCTGCTCGAAGTTTACAACCAGCAGCTCGACGAGTATCGCAAAGACAGGGGCGCGGCGGAAAAACTGCTCGGCGTCGGTGAATTCAAAGCGAAGGCTGACCTCGACAAGAGCGAATTGGCGGCCTGGGCGACGATCGCCAGCCTGATTTTGAACCTGGATGAAACCGTGACGAAAGGGTGAGGCCGCCCGCAACAGACTGAGAGGACATGCATGGACCCAATACGTGAAAATCAACTGTTACTGACCCGGAGGCACTTCTTCGGCCGCATGGCCACAGGCATCGGCGTGGCCGCGCTCGGTTCACTGCTGAACCCCGGCCTTTTCGGGGCGCTCGCCGGGGAATCCGAGAAATCGAAAATGCTGGCCGGCGCGATGCGGTTCGCACCCCGGGCCAAGCGGGTCATTTACCTGTTCATGGCGGGAGGCCCTTCGCAGATGGAATTGCTCGATTACAAGCCCGCCCTGGAAAAGCTTAACGAGACCGAGCTGCCCGACTCTGTACGCATGGGCCAGCGCATCACCACCATGACTTCCGGACAAAAGTCACTGCCGGTGGTGAAGTCCATTTACAAGTTCAAGCAATGCGGCAAGGCCGGGGCCTGGGTGAGTGAATTGTTACCCCACACCAGCGGAATCGTGGACGACATCTGCATCATCAAAACCGTAAACACCGAGGCCATCAATCATGACCCGGCGATCACGTTCATTCAAACGGGCTTCCAGCAGCCCGGCCGACCCTGCATGGGCGCATGGCTCAGTTACGGCCTTGGCAGCGCGAATCATAACCTGCCGACGTTCATCGTGATGATCTCGAACGGGAAAGAGAGCGACCAGCCGCTTTACACACGCCTGTGGAGCGCCGGCTTTTTGCCTTCCGAATATCAGGGCGTCCAGTTTCGCGGCAAAGGCGATCCGGTGCTCTACCTGTCGAACCCACCGGGCGTCAGCGCCGCGGCGCGGCGCCGCATGCTGGATGGTCTGGCAAAGCTGAACGCAAAGCGTTTCCAGGCCTTTGCCGACCCGGAAATCAACACACGCATCGCCCAATACGAAATGTCCTACCGGATGCAAACGTCCGTCCCCGAACTGACGGACATTTCCGGCGAGTCGGAATCCGTGCTCGACATGTACGGTCCGGACGTCAAGAGACCCGGCTCGTTCGCTTACAATTGTCTGCTGGCCCGCCGCATGGCGGAACGCGGGGCGCGATTTGTTCAACTTTACCACCGTGGCTGGGACCAGCACAACGATCTGCCCAAACGCATCAAGGAACAGTGCGCCGACACCGACCAGCCCAGTGCGGCCCTGGTCAGGGACCTCAAGCAACGCGGCCTGCTTGATGATACACTGGTCATCTGGGGCGGTGAGTTCGGTCGTACGGTTTATTGCCAGGGGAAGATTGAAAAGGAAAACTATGGTCGAGACCACCACGGCCGTTGCTTTTCCGTCTGGATGGCTGGCGGCGGAGTGAAACCGGGCATCACCTACGGCGTTACGGACGACTTTTGCTACAACGTGGCGGAGAGTCCCGTGCATGTTCACAATCTGAACGCGACCGTCCTGCGCTGCCTCGGGATCGATCACGAAAAGCTGACCTACCGTTTTCAAGGCCGTGATTTTCGCCTCACGGACGTCCACGGCGAAGTCGTGAAGGGAATCCTCGCTTAATCCAACACGACTTTTGTGACGCGGTTTCGCGGCCCCTTTCGCCGCAGGCTTGATCCTCGACCCGGGATGTTGCTAACTGGCGCATGATCCGACCCCGGCTTTCGGTCTGCCTGTGTCATGCGCTGTTCTTCTTCTCCGGCGGCGCAAGCCTGGGCTGTCAAATGGTCTGGTCGAAGATGCTCGCGACCGGTTTGGGCCATGAAATGCCTGCCGTGCTCGCGGTCGTCTGCGCGGTGATGGGAGGAATGGCGGTCGGCGCGTGGACATTGGATGGCCGGATCAGTCGCAGCCCGTCGCCTTGGCGGTGGTACGGCGCGCTGGAAATTGTCATCGGAGCGTGGGGTCTGGTTTCAACCGGTCTGATGCCCGTTACGAACCAGGCGGCCTTGAGTCTGGTCGGTCTTGTGACCTCGCCGCTGCGTCACTGGAGCGTCGCGTTCGGTTTGCCGTTTATTGCGCTGTTGCCCGCGACAGCGGCAATGGGCGCAACACTCCCGGCGGTGGAGCGGATTGTCGCGCCGCTCACAGCGAGCGGCCGATGTGTTGGCGGGCTGTACGCGGCCAACACGATCGGCGCTGTTGCCGGGATTCTGGGAAGCGCGTTTGTCATCGAACCGGCGCTTGGCTTGTCGCATGGCGTTTGGCTTTTGGCCGGCGTCAACTGCCTTTGCGGAGCCGTCGCTTTGCGAATTGGAATGCGGACGACCTCGTTCCCGAGGAACGCCGACCGGGGCGCCGTTCGTCGCGGACAACTTGAGCCGGCTCGTTTGGATCCCGCATCCCGCGCTCCATTCACGGCGGTGCGGTTGGGATTCACTCTTTTTTTCACCGGTTTGTTCGGCATTGGTTTCGAAACTGTCGGAGTGCGCGTCCTGTCGCGGGTGCTCGAGAACACAGTTTACAGTTTCGCCGCCGTCCTGGCGGTTTTTTTGCTAGGCGCGGCGATTGGCGCGGCGCTCTTTCAACGGTTGGGTTCGTTGCGGGTTCGATGCGGTGGGCCGCCCCGCGTAGCGCGCGGATCTGCGGCGTCTCAACGAAACTCGTCCGGACTCCTGCTCACCGAACTGCTCGGCGGTGTTTCAGTGGCGTGTCTCCTGGGGGTGTTAACACTTTCGAAGGCGCAGCCCATGTACGACGCCTGCCGCGCGGCAATGGGCGACGGTGAGTCCGGCGTGCTTGCCGCGGAAATGGTGGTGGCGGCCGCGGTCTTTCTATTGCCCGCAGTTTTCATGGGTGCAACGTTCAGCCACCTGGTGCAATCCGCGCGCTGCGAGGAGGGCGGCGTTGGTCGCGCGGCGGCGTTGAACACCATGGGCGGCGCGCTGGCATCCGCGACGTTTGGCGTCATTCTGCTGCCGCTTGTCGGCTCCAAATGGACGCTGGTTCTGATTTCGCTCGGCTATTTGTCACTCGCGCCTGAAATTGCGGGCTGGCGCTGGGGACTTTTGGGCGTGCCTCTTGTTCTGGTTTTCGCGCTGCCTGCAAATCTTCAAATCACCCAGGTTCCGCCGGGCGGACGATTGATCGAATACCGCGAAGGCGTGATGGCCTCGGTCGCTGTGGTGGAAGACGCCAATCGCCAGCGCGTGTTGCGGGTGGATAACCGCTTTCAGATGGGCGGCACAGCGGCGTC
Source organism: Candidatus Angelobacter sp. (assembly GCA_035607015.1). NCBI lineage: Bacteria > Pseudomonadati > Acidobacteriota > Terriglobia > Candidatus Angelobacter > Candidatus Angelobacter sp. The sequence continues at coordinate 6,124 of DATNDF010000200.1, forward strand.
CGCTGTGGAGTACCGGCAGGCGCACATCCCGATGTTGCTGCATCCGGCGCCGAAACGCGCCCTGTTCCTGGGAGTGGGCACCGGCATCAGCTTCGGGGCGGCATCGTTGTATCCCGGACTTCAAAGCGATGGCGTGGAACTCGTGCCCGAAGTCCTCGAGGTCATGCCCCGGTTCGAGCCTTACAATTTCGCGCCCGGCCGGCGACCGCAATTGAAAGTTTTCACTGCCGATGCACGGCGCTTCGTCCGCGCCGCCGATGCGACCTATGATGTGATCGTCGCGGATCTGTTTCATCCCGCGCGTGACGGCGCGGGCTCCCTTTACACGGTCGAACATTTCCGTGCCGTTCGTGAACGGCTTGCGCCCGGAGGCTTGTTCTGCCAATGGCTGCCTCTGCACCAATTGGACAACGACATGCTGCGCGTGATTGTCCGCACCTTTCTCGAAGTGTTCCCGGGCGCGCA
>DATNDF010000201.1 GCA_035607015.1 Candidatus Angelobacter sp.
GGGAATGTCCCGGCGTCTTGTCGAGCTGCAGGAGGCCGAACGGCGGTATGTTGCCCGTGAGCTTCACGACGAAATCGGCCAGTTGTTGACCGCGCTGAAAATGACCCTGCCGGCTCATTCGCATCCCAACCGCGCCGGCGCGGCCGGCGATTTAAAAAAGGCGCGCGGGCTGGTGGATGAACTGACTTCTCGCGTGCGGGAGCTTTCCATGGATTTACGGCCGGCGATGTTGGACGACCTCGGGCTCCTGCCGGCGCTGCTCTGGCATTTTGAGAGGTACAGCGCGGCCACCGGCGTGCGCGTCAACTTTCGACATTCAGAAATCGAAGGACGCAGATTCGAACCAGAGATCGAGACTGCCGCGTACCGCATCATACAAGAGGCCCTGACCAACGTGGCGCGCCACGCGGGCGTCGAGAAAGCAGAGGTTGTTGTGAGCAGCAGCAACGAACGGCTCCACATCGAGATCGAGGACCGCGGACGCGGGTTTGACGCAGGAGACGCGCGCATCGGCGAGCGTTCAAGCGGACTTGCGGGTATGCGCGAGCGGGCATCGTTGCTGGGGGGCGACTTTGCCATCGAATCCGTGGTCGCTGCCGGAACTCGGTTGAAGGCGACGCTGCCATTGTTCAAAAGCAAGCGGTTGGATCGGCGGAGCACCGTCCCCAGAAGCCGGCCCGGAAAAGTTCGCCGCCGGGCGGGTGAAAATAATTCTACCGAACCTTGAGTTGCGTAGTACCCCGTCCGCGGAGTTTCGCGGTTCGATTACGCGGATGCACGAATGGCGCGTTCCTCCTGGAGGTGGTAAACCGAACCTGGTGATCCGGGCACCCAGGCGGCCAGGGCCGCAGTTTGTTCCTGAAATCTGCTTCCTCGGATGCGGTGATTCCGGTTATGCTCTGGAAACGCGGGCAATGGATCGACCGTCGCGTCCAAGAGTCCGTCATCACAGTCGTTTGTGTTGAGTCCTCGAAGCTTCGACGACATCGCCTATGAAAAAGCGCGGAAAACCAATCACGATACTCATGGCCGACGATGAGGCGGCCGACTGCCTGCTGGTCAGAGCCGCCGTGGAGCGGGCGCGCCTGCACAATGATCTTCGCTTCGTCGAAAACGGCGTTGAGTTGATGGATTATCTGTTTCGGCGTGGCAAATATGTCAAAGTGTCCGATGCGCCAAGACCCGGGCTGATCCTGCTGGATTTGAACATGCCTCGCAAGGACGGGCGCGAAGCGCTGGCGGAAATCAAGGCTGACGTGGATTTGCAGCAAATTCCCGTTGTGGTGCTTACAGCGTCCCGCGCGGACGAGGATTTTTGGCGCGCCCATAACCTTGGGGCGGACATGTATCTCGTGAAGCCGGTGACTTTTGAAACGCTGATAACGGTCGTAAAATCTCTGGCCAGGTACTGGTTCGAAATCATTGAACCGCCGCCAGAGACCGGCGTGAGTATGTCCCCGGGCGCCACCATTCAGTTTGCCTGACCCGTAATTTCAACTATAATCGTTGCGGACCAGGGCCGCGCCGTTGCGATCGGCGCGTCGGGGTCGAAGCCGGTTCCGTCATTGAGCGTCCGTCTGTTCCTGTTCGTCAGTTGGGCCTGGCGGCCCGTCGTTCAAAAACTCAACTCGAGAATATTATGAACAGCAAATTCATCCTGTTGGTCGAAGACAATCCCGACGACGAATTGCTCGTTGTGCGGGCTTTGCGAAAGAACCAGATCTGGAACGACGTGGAGGTGGTGCGCGACGGCGTGGAGGCCCTGGATTTTCTCTTCGCGACGGGTCCCTGTTGCGGCCGCGATCCCGGCGATCTTCCCGCCGTTCTGCTCCTGGATTTGAAACTTCCGCGAATGCACGGATTTCAAGTGCTCAGGCGCGTCCGGGCGGACCGTCGGACCGAGGACCTGCCGGTGATCATCATTACCGCGTCCTGGGAAGTGGAGGATCTCCTCAACGGTTTCAGCCTGCGCGCGGACGGCTACGTGTGCAAGACGGCCAGTTTCGACAAACTGGTGAATGCGTTGGGTCATCTTGGACTGGAGGGTCTGCTCGCGGACGACTCCGGTTCCACCACGGTCAAGGCCCCGAAAAAAGCACAGCGGGAATCCGTCGTCGAGAGGGCGTCCATTCCTGCAGCGGCGTTGAAGCATTGAGCAGCCGCGAGCAAACCAACGAAGATTGTTGCGCACGGTGATCCTTCTGTCCGCTGTTCTGTCCCGTGCGAGGCGCGCCGGCGTCCGCGCTTCAATGCGCGCGTTCCTGTTTCGATGACAATTCGACCATTGAACCTCACCGACCTGAAGACGTCCGTCTCCGACGCTCATGAGCGCGGTGAAAAAGTCACCGGCATCGATTTAGGCGCGCTGGATCGGATTTTGGCCCATTCCCCGGAAGACCTGACAGTGACCGTCGAATCGGGTATCACGCTCGCCCGGCTCCAGGCCGAATTGGCGCGCCGGAGCCAATGGCTGCCGATTGATCCGCCGAATCCGGAGCAATTGACGGTTGGCGCACTGCTTGCGATCAATGCCAGTGGACCACGACGATATGGCTGCGGGATGATTCGCGACCACCTCATCGGGATCAAGGTCGTCCTGGCCGACGGCCGTCTCGTCAAATCGGGTGGCAAGGTTGTCAAGAATGTCGCCGGTTACGACCTCGCCAGATTGTTCATCGGCAGTTACGGGAGTCTGGGCGTGATTGCCGAAGCGACGTTCAAACTGCGTCCATTGCCGGAAGCGGAGTCGTTCATCCAGGCGGATTATCGAACGCTTGAAGAGGCTGAAGGTTCAATCGCATCGTTACTCGACTCGGAATTGACGCCGGTGGTGCTCGATCTGCACAACCTTTCGACCCGCAACATTCCTGTGCTCGTGCTCGGCTTCGCCGGCTCGCGGGAGGAAGTGGACTGGCAATTGGAAAAAGCCCGCGAACTGGGACTCAAAGAACCGGCCGGTCTCGATTACGAAAAACGATTCTGGTCCGACGAAGCCCCCGCACAATGGCTTTCAGTCTTGCCGTCACAGACAGTCGAAACGCTTGGCCGGTTGGGCAACACTTCATTCGTCGCGCGCGCAGGTAACGGAGTCATTTACCATCGCGGCGCGACTGGTCAGCGCAAAAATGATCTTCCAGTCAAACTCGCGCGCCGTTTGAAAAAGGCGTTCGACCCGAAACAGATCCTGCCCGATTTGCCGCTGTGAAAACCGACACCACCTCACAGGAACGGTTCCTCGATTACGACAAATCGCTCGCTTGTATTCATTGCGGTCTTTGTCTCTCGTCGTGCCCGACTTATCTGGAAACGGGCAACGAAAACGATTCGCCGCGCGGGCGCATCTATCTCATGCGCGCGGTTCAGGACGGGCGTCTGCCGACTGGTGGCGCCGCGGTGCGCCACATTGATCTTTGCCTCGGCTGCCGGGCGTGCGAGGCCGCATGTCCGAGCGGCGTGCAATACGGCGAACTGCTCGAACACACGCGCGACCATCTCGAGAAACATCATGACCGCTCCGCCTTTCAAACATTTCTGCGGCGCGTGGCGATTGAAAAAGTGTTTCCGTTTCCGTCGAGGATGAAACTTGCGTTATTGCCGGCACGATTGCTTCGTGTTCTGAACGCGGAAAAACTGCTCCCCCAATTTGCCCGCGAAGCGCTGTCGTTGCTGCCTGAACACGCGCCAGAAATGAAGCTGCCCGAAGTATCCCCGCCCTTCGCTGATTCGCCGTCGCGCGGCCGCGTGGGATTTGTGAGCGGCTGCGTGATGAGCGTGCTGTTTGGCGAGACGAATCAAAACAGCGTCCGCCTGCTGAATGCGACCGGTTTTGAAGTGGTGACGCCGCCGGCGCAGGGCTGCTGCGGCGCGCTCTACGCCCATGGCGGCAATCTCACTGCGGCCCGGGACTCCGCACGTTGGAACATCGAGACGTTCGAACGATACAAACTGGATGCCATCATTATCAACGCCGCCGGCTGCGGTTCGACGCTCAAGGAATACGGCCAATTATTGCGCGATGACCCGCAATGGTCCGAGCGCGCCAAAAAATTCAGCGCAAAGGTGAAAGACTTGACCGAAGTCCTTGCGGCTTCCAACGCCTCCGCAAATTCCGCACTCCACACTCCGCACTCCGCATTTGGCAAGGTCACTTACCACGATGCCTGCCACCTTGCGCACCCGCAGCGCATCACCAAACCGCCGCGGGAACTCGTCCGTTCCGTCGCAGGCGCGAATTACGTCGAATTGCCCGAGTCGGATGTTTGCTGCGGCAGCGCGGGAAGCTACAATCTGACCGAACCCGCCATGGCCGAACGTCTCCAACGGCGCAAGATCGAAAACATCCTCAAGACCGGCGCGGAAGTTGTGGTGACCACGAATCCCGGTTGTCTCCTGCAAATCCGCGCCGGTTTGGCCAAAGCCGGTTCCAAGGTGCAGGCCATGCACATCGCGGATTATTTGGAGCAGGCGGCGGCTTCGCCGAGTTCAAAGTCTTAAAGTTTAAAGCCGCCGAGTCTTCAATTCAGCGGCTGATATTGCCCCGCCACCGCTGACACGAAGTCTCCGAGGTCCAGCGTCATGCTGCGGATGTCCTCGATCTGGATGTCTTCATCCTTTAAAAACGCGCCGTGCAGTCGCGCACTGGCGGAAACACCGCTCCGTTCGGCCTCGTAGCTGAAAAGCACCTTGTCGCCATCCATCAACT
>DATNDF010000202.1 GCA_035607015.1 Candidatus Angelobacter sp.
TACAGTTTCCAGGGCCAGTTGGTGCGTCCGGCGCTGGTCACGCTGCAGCCGACTGGTCCCGCCACCGCTGAGTCATCCGAAAATGCCGCGGCTCCGTCCTTCGAGGAGGCGATCGCACCCGAGGCTCAATCGCAGCTGCAAGCCGGGTTTAAATCCCCGGTCGTGCTAGAGGAAGAAACGCCCGGGTCCGGCCCTTCGTCCGCAAAGCCGAATGAGGAGTTCGTTCAAGGCGAACCGCCCGATCCGGACCAGGAAGAATTGTGGCGCACGAGCTAGACCGCCACGGATTTCCGGGGCGATAAAAAGTGCAGCCAGGATTCAGTGACGGGGCGTCGATAAATCCGGTTCAAGGCGAGCGCGTAGAGTTTCAACTGTGGTTTGTGTGTCTCGGTTTTCGCGGGTAATTCGCTCCCACCAACCTCGTCCGTTTTGAAATCCACGAGCCAGATTTCATCCGGCAGGATCACGGCCAGGTCAACATAACCTTGCACAACCACGAACTCATCCTCCGGGAGTCCGGCATTCACCGCCAGGCCGGCTCCCGATAAATCCGAGAGCGACATTCGCGCCGTGAACGGCAGTTCACGGTGAACATGTCGCGGATTCTGCCCGCGAATTTTGCGGCCCAAATCCGACCGCCAAAACTCGAACAAGCCCTCAAAGTCCAACGCCGCGATTTCTGCGTCTGACAATGCTCCCATTTGACGCAGCCGTTCCGCTTCCTTCGTCAATTCCCGCAAATTGTCCATGCCGTCCAAAGGCGCCAGCTGTAGAAACAAATGATGCGCGTTGCCGACTTCCGCCGCCGAGAGACTTGCGGCGGCGCGGTCGCGGCGAGGAGCTTGAAACACGGAACCTGAGACCCGAAACAACGGCGCGGCCTCGTCATCGGTCTCTTCGGGAAATCGCCTCCTCAATGCGGACACCGAGGTTTTCGCCGGTTCCGTCGCGGCGGCGTCAAACGGATAACGCCATTTCAGTTTGTATAGAAGCGACTCCACTCCGGCGGCATCGATCGGTTCGATCAAGGCCGGAGCCTCCGTTGGCTGGCCTGCACCGGGTCGCTTGTCAATCAGACGCGGGTTGTCTTCTGTGTAAATCACCCATGACAGGAGCGGATTTTGGCCGCTGACTGTCCAATCACAGTGGCCGGTCGCACCGGGCAGCCAGCGGCCAAGCCAGTCGAGATAATTGTTCGCCCCCAGGATTTGAAGTGCCGTAATTTCGCCGGCGTTGTTGGCCGGCCATTTCCCGGCAACTGATTTTTTTGGCGCTGTGCCGGCCAGAATCAGCCTGTCGCAGGCGCGGGTCAGCGCCACGTAGAGCAACCGCAATTCTTCGCCCAGGGTTTCGCGCTTCTGCCGCCTTGCCGCCAGCCAGAAAGGCAGGCTCGGGTACACCCGGGCCGACAATGGAGCCTTGACCTTCGGACAGAGGCCATACTCCTCGTCCAGAATCATGCGCTCTTTAAGGTCGTCGAGGTTGAATCGCTTTCCAAGGTCCGCCACCACGACAATCGGGAACTCCAGTCCTTTGCTCTGATGGATGCTCATCAACCGGACGGCGTTTTCCGCGGCGGCCGGCGTCGATTCCATCTCCACGTCCGCGTCGCGCTGCGCCCCGATGAATTTCAAAAAACGGAACAATCCCTGCCGCTGGAACTGGTCGAATCGCCGTGACATGGCCAGAAGGCGTTGAACGTTGCCGAGACGCTGCACGCCGCGCGGCTGCACCGTCAGCCAAGCTTCGTAAGAAGTTTCTTCAAGAATGATCTCCAGGCACTGCGACAAGGCCGATTGTCGTGCCAGCCGCCTCCAGCCGGCAAAACGGCGCAGGAACAATTCTATCTTCATCTGGGCTGCGTTCCGCGAGTCGCCGCATCCGTTGGTCCGAAACTTGTTCAGAGCCGTCCAGAAATAGCCCCGACGTTGCACCAGCCGGACAGCGATAATCTCATCAAGCGTCAGGCCGACGAACGGCGAACGCAGCACCGCGAGCAACGGGAGATCCTGCATCGGGTTGTCGAGCGTCTGCAACAGGCTCAACAGGTCGGTGATCTCAAGGTTCTCCCAGAAAGAGCCGTGCGCCGCCGCCAGCGGCACGCCCAGCTCTTCGAACGCCCTGGCGTAACTTTCCGCTTTGTTGCGCGGTGACCGCAGCAGAATAGCCATGTCGCTCCACTGTGCCGGACGGAACCGATTCACGTCTCGGTCCCAGATTTCAAACCGTTGCTCCCGCAGCTCGCACAAGCGCGCCGCCACCAATCGCGCTTCGTGCTCCGCGTTGGTAAAGTCGTCCGGATCGTCCTGATTGCTTTCTTCGACGCCGCCGGTCAGGCGCAAATGCAATTCCACGCACGGCGAGCCGGGATGAGCCTGCCGGCCCGCGCGTTCCGCGGCGTCTCCGAATTTCAACCGCTGCCGTTCGTCGTATTCCACTCCGCCGACCGCTTCGCGCATCAGCGCCCCGAAGAGCGCGTTGACGAATGTCAAAATGGACTCATGGCTGCGAAAATTGTCCGACAGCGCGAGGACACGGCCTTCACCCCGGTTCTTGCTCCACCGACCCGCGTATCTCTGAAAAATTCGCGGGTCCGCGAGACGAAATCGGTAGATGCTCTGCTTCACATCACCGACCAGAAATCGGTTGGCATCCGCGCCTTCACGCCCAAGGGCGCGCAGGATCGTGTCCTGCGCATCATTGATGTCCTGGTATTCGTCCACAAATACCAGCTTCAGTCGTTCGCGCCTGTACCGCGCCGCGTCTTTTGGCCGGTCCGTTGCGCGGTCCCAGAGCAGCCGCAATGCGAACTGTTCGAGGTCATGAAAATCCACGGCCCCGAGTTCGCGCCGGGCGCGCGCAAACTCTCCGGTGAATTCCTGCGCGAGTCGCAGCAGCGCGGTCATTTGGGGACGGACCCATTCCCAGTCCTGCGCCAGCGGGTCAACGCCGTCGCCGATCCCCGTCAAAGAATGCAGAAAGGCCGCGTCGTCAAAAAGCTTTTCGATCGGGCCCCGGAAAGCGCCCTTCCTTCTGGCCGGCCATTCCCTGTCCGCTTCGAGTATTTGAGCCAGTGCCACGGCGATTTGCGCGCGCGACGGGTCGTCCGGCAGATCCGCCAGATAACCAGCGCACCGGTGCGCATTCGAATTTTCGGAGGCCTGGTTTCGCAAAACGGGGAGCCACAATTCACGCCACCCGCGAAATCCCTCCAGCAGCCAGCGCGTCCACAATTCCAGACACGGTTGATCGAGCAGCGCCAATTGGCCGGTAAACCACGCGTCCGGATTCCGCAAAGTTTGGGTGTAGTCGTGAACCCGCATCACCAGTTCGCGAACCGGCTGATCCCAGCCGCGTCCTTGTTCGAGGATGAGCTGTTGCACCGCCGCGGCGACGGGTGTGCCGCCCGCATAATGTTTTTGCAGCAGGCGGTCGAGCGTTTCGCGGGCCAGCAAACGGGCCTGTTCCTGCGCGAGCACCGTGATTTGTGGGTCGAGTTCAAGCTCGTGAAAATGTTCGCGGATCAGTTGCAGACAGAATCCGTGCAACGTCGCGATGTGCGCCGTATCGACCAGCGCGAGTTGTTCGGTCAGGCGCGCGTTCCCCGGATCCGCCCCGGCTCTCCTTTCCAACTCATCCCGAAGCCGCTTCCGGATCTCGGTAGCGGCGGCCTCCGTGAATGTCACCATCAGGATGTTCTCTATCGACACCGGTTTCGTCGCGTCGCAGACCCGGGCGAGGCATCGTTCCACCAATGTCCGTGTCTTGCCCGTGCCCGCTCCCGCGACTACCAACACGTTGCCGTCTGCTTCGACAGCGTGCCGTTGACTTTGGGTGAACGAAGTCATTTTTCGTTCGTTTCCGACGGAGACCTCCGCAGCACGCGGAACCGGTGCGTCCACGGATCGATACGACAGATGGCGCGACAATCGCAAAAGTCGCACGCAACCTCACCGCCGTTGCGATAGGGATCCACCTTCGCCTCGCCGGCAAAAATGCGCCGCCCCATCCCGCGCATCAAACATTTCGTGCGATCGAGCAGCGCACTGAATTCGGTCTCGTCCAACAGTTCCGCCGGGCCCTTGTACGGCTGTCCTTCTTTCGTCAGTCGGTAGTTGAATTGCCCGCTTCCACCCTCTTGGTAACGACGGTCCAGCACCGGCAACGCCCGCAGACTGAACCGGCCGAAATGGCGATAGGCCTGGCGACGGTCATCGCGGCCACTCTCCAGAACGTCGCTCCGACTGGCACCCGGTTTGTAACTGCCCCGCAGGTTTAGATAGAAAATACCGGCCGGGACGAGCCTCGCCACGCCGAAGACCGGGCTGCCACCGCCGATTTCCCGAAGCGCGGCAAGATACGCGGGCAGTTGAATCTGGATGCCGTGCTCGAGGAGCAGAGCATCGATCTTTTTCGCGCCGGATTTGTAATCCATCACCACGCAAAGTGCTTCGTCACTCGCCGGAATCACGGCCAGATCAACGCGGTCGATTTTGCCACGGAAGGCCATCCGCTGGTCGCGACCGATCTCAATCTCCCAGGCCGGCAGCGGGTCGTCGTGGTCGCCAAACGAAACCTCGACCGCATACGGGTCGAGGCCGTATTGCTCCATCCACTCGATGGCAGTCTCGATGAAATCCTGCAACGCGCTCGTGAGGCTTCTCGCCTCAAAGGCATTTTGATCGCTGGCCTGAAACAGCCCCTCGCCAAATCCGGCGGCGACCCGGCCGGCGATTTGCCCGATTCGCTCGCGGGCCTGCGCGGGCGTCAGCTCACGCCACTGCCGGCCTTCGTCGCGCAAACTGTTGTGGAATTGTTTGAGCACCTCGTGCTGAAAACTGCCGCGTTCGCGCGCGTCCACTTCGAACCGACGCCGTTCTTCGGCGCGCAGGGCGGAATGAACAAAGAATTTGAACGGGCAGGCCGCGAATTGCTCGAGCGCGCTCGCCGAGGTCCGTAACACGGCGCCGTACAACTGGGTTGCAAGCGACACAGAAATGGAATCGTCCGGAGCGTATGTGGCCAGCGCCTGCAGTTGTTCGCCCTTCGGCGCAAGGGCTGGCGAAGAGGCGAGAGCCGTCCAGCCCGTATCGCGGCGTCCGGCACCGGTAATCCGGGCGCGCAGCAGTGGCGCGATCATTTCACAGGCGTGTTCGCGGTCCAGCCAGCCCTGCGCCGGTGAATATGTTTCGGTTTCGAGCGAAGGGAAAATGCGTTTCAAGCGGGCCAGGAATGGCGACGGGTTCAACGCGCGATCATTAACGTCGCGCATTGCGGACGTGAGCACGAGCCGCCGCCGTGCGCGCGTGCAGGCGATGTAGCCGTAGTAACGCTCGTGGCCGAGTTGAGCGTGCTTGCTCGCACCCAGCGCGACTCCTTCCGTTTCGAGTTCTCCACGATCGCCTTCAGTCAGCAAACTGGCGACGATTGGTGCCGCCGGAAAGACGGATTCATTCAACCCGGCCACAATGGCAAGCTGCAGATCCGGGTTGCGCGAACGGTCCACTGCGCCGATCAAGACTTCGTCCAGCGCGGGTGGAATCACTCCAACGGTCAGATTTGCGAGACCGGCTTCAAGAATCGGCAGCCAATCGCGCAACGGCAGCGGTTCGTCGGCAAACGCCAGTGTCAAGTTGTCGAGCCACGATTGCATTTCCTGCCAGACGGTCGTGTGGATTGCTGATCGCCGGCTGACAGTCGCCGATGGGTCCGGGTTTGTCGCACCCCATTTTTCCATTGTTTGCTCAACCCCGAGCTCGCTCCAGAAGTCGCGCAACGCATCGGCCAGCTCGGTGCCCGTCGCTGCGCTTTTTCGGCCGGGCGTTTCAGGTGTTAACCGCTTCTCCAGCCGTTGGAACGGCGGCACAAGGGTCTGGCGCAAATGTTCCAGACGGTCCTCGAGCGGTTCATGATTGGCGGTTTGCCACGGCTGCTTCCAGGCGGCCCCCTGCCATCCGCGCGCCAGCGCTTCGTTTTCGAGTTCGTCGAGATCATCTTCGCGAACATCACCAAGGCCGGTCTTCAGGGCGCCGAACCAGTCATCGTGCGCCCAGCCGAAGGCAACGGTGCGCAGGGCGTGGCGCGTCAACTCGGCGAGCGGGTGGTGCGCCACCGGCTCGCGCCGGTCGAGAAAGAACGGGATTTCGTAACGGCGAAACACGCGCTGCAAGACATCGTGATAGCCCTCCAGGCTTCGCAACAACAAGGCGCAGTCCCGATAACGTCCGCCGCCGCGGACGTGTCTCAGTATCTCGCGCGCGGCGAGTGTCGCCTCGGCCTCCGGACCCGGACAAATGGCGACGCGCAGCGTCTCGCGTAAATTCGAACAGGCGGCGGGCCCGTTTTCAAGCGGCCCCGGCGTTGCCCAGTGTTCTTCAAGATGCGCCAGAACGGCGTTGCCCGCGAACCGGCCGCGGCCGGCCGTGCGTTTCACCAACTCGACCCCGACCGTGTAATCCGGCAGCGATGACAATCGTTGATAACAATTCCGGAAGGTCTGTCCGACGACCGACCAGGTTGAAAGCCACGACAAATCCCGCGGTGGCTCGCGGTCCAGACAGAACGCCAGCGTGGACCGTTCGCAACGAGGCGCCAACGCGGCCAGAAAATCCAGTTCCTGCGGGGTCATTTCCGCGAAACCATCGAGCCACAGAGCTCGAAAGCGGGCGGCGGGCCGGGTTTGCCCGGCTGGCGATTTTGTATGCAGCGCGGTCGCCGCGAGATCGAGCAGGCAATTGATGTCCTGCAACCGGCGGTCCTTGAGCCAATCGAGGTAAGCGCGCAACAGCAGCGCGAGATCGTGCAATTTGTCGCCGAGTTGGGGGCGCAGGTTGCCGCGGTCGGCCAGCTTGAACAGTTTTTCCGGCGACTGCCCGTGCCGCTGCAATTCGCGCAGGAGCAGGCTGAGTTGTTGAGCGAACCCGGGCAGCCGGGCGGTGGCCCGAAACACCTTCAACTCCTTCTGTTTTCGCGCGAGCAACGCGCGCAACACCATCACGCGGCCTTCTTCGGATAATAGCTTTGGTGGGGGCTTTTCAAGCTTTTCTAGGATGAATTCGGCGAAACGATCAAAAGACAGGATATGCAACCGCGTGTAGCCGGCCAGCGCTCCTTCTGCCAACAACTGCCGCTCGAGTTGAAACGTCGCCTGTTTGGGCGCAAGCAGCACCAACGGCAGGCCCTCCGGAGATTTCAGCAGTTCGGAGCGGATCTCCGCCAGGCAGCGATGCGTCTTGCCGCTGCCGGCGGGGCCAAGAAGGAAGGTCGCCTGCACGCTTCCTTCTTAGCCACCGCGGCTTGAAGAGACAAAGAAACAAAGTGACTTTATTCCCGGACCCGGACGGCTTTTGTCCAACCGGGTCAGACTTCCACGCTCTTTCCCGGACCGGGTTGAACGACCTTGATCTTCGGCCAACGGCCACGAATTTGTTGCTCGAACCAGTTGCGCGAGTCTTCTTCGCCGTGGCCAAGCAGGACGGCGCGGGGCGAAGCCTGGCCGACAAAGTCGAGCAGTTCGTCGCGGTTCGCGTGAGCGGTGAGGTCGAAGTCCTCGACGCGGCAACGTCGGGTGACCTCACCCGCGCTCGCGCTGAACACGAAGGTGTCGCCGGCCTTCGCCGCCTTGAGTCGTCCACCGGGCGTGTCCGGGTCCGCGTAACCGACGAAGAAGATGGCCTGGCGCTCGTCACCGATCATGCGGGCGGCGAGGTCGTGCGCGGCGGTGTGCTCGCTCATCATGCCGGCAGTGAGGACGAAGATGCGTCCGCCGGAGAGCTTCATTTTGTGCACCTGGCCGGGTTCGAGCACAGCGAGGTTGAGCGCTTCGGTCAGTTTGAGGTTGCTGTGGTTGCGATGGGCCCGGTGCGCTTCGAGGTCGTAAATCTCCGTGAACACTCGGCCCAGGCCGCCGATATAGATGGGCTGCTGCCGCAACCTGCCGGCCTTCATGAGCAGGGCGAGCAGCGCGAGGATTTCCTGCGTTCGACCGAGCGCAAAAGTGGGAATCAGCACGCAGCCCTTGCGTTTGAGAACGTCGTGCAAAGCGGCCGTAAAACGCTCGATTTCGGTTTCCCGTGAAAAGCCGGGCGGCACTCCGCGATTGCCACGGGTGGTTTCCATGATGAGCACATCAGCCTTCACGTCGGCAAAGCGCGCGCCGCGCAGGAGGGTCTGGTCGCCGAAACAAACGTCACCGGTGTAAAAAAGGGTTTCCTTTTGTCCGCGCACCATGATTCCGGCGGAACCGAGCGCGTGGCCGGCGTCGTAAAATTCGAGCGTCGGGGCAGGGAATCCGGCTCTCGTTTTCTGGCAGGAGGCCCATTCAATTTCGCGGTTGTAACGGAAGCCCTGAAACAGGGCGGCGATTTCGTCCACCTCATCATGCGAAAAGAGCGGGTATTCCTTGATGCCGAGTTCGTCGCGCTGGCGGGTCATCACGTTTACCGAATTGTGCAGCACGCGCTCGATGAGAAAGTAGCTCAACTCGGTCATCAAGGCGTGCGCCCTCGGGAAATGACGGAGCGCGACCGGCAGCGAGCCGACGTGGTCATGATGACAATGAGTGACGGCGATGGCGTCGAGGTCCTCCTTTTGGATGAGCCGGTAGAGAGGCAGGCTTTCGCGGCCCTCGCGCTTCGGGTGCGTGCCCGCGTCCATGAGCAGGCGATGACCTTCGATTTCAACAAACCAGGCGCTGGCGCCGATGTCCGGGGCGGGATTTAGATTGACCACGCGCATAAGGCGTCTGGGAGGTGATGATCGACGAACATTCGCGCGGTTCCAACCATTAAACCAACGTCGGAGAAAATTTTTGAACAGTTCTGAAACTCAACCCGTCTGAGAAGTGTTGTTACTCACAAGTCGGGGCCGGGTTATGAAACCCGGCCCCGCCCGCCGGTCCCTCCGGCGGAGAGGAGGTAACGTTTGGTTGTTTGGGTTAGCGGGCATCGTAAGATGCCCGCTTTTTTTTGCAAGCCAATATGCGGATTACTGCGGCACGTTGTCGCCCGCTCCGCCGCCGCATTCCGCGAACCTCCGGCCTCTTTTATTTCTTTCCGCGCTGGCCGCTCATCTGCCTTTGTGCTGCCGCCATCATCAGTTGCTGCACATCGGCGTGCTTTTTGTAGCCGGTGGGGGGTTGAAATTGCCGCGCCTCCGGTCTGGCCAGCTGGATTTGCTTATAGCGCATCACGACGGTGGATTCGTTTTCGTTCATCTGCATCTGGATGGGAAAATCCTTCAAATCGGTCGCGTTCCACACCAGCGCCTCCGCCTTTCCACCCCGGCCATCGGTCATGATCACCCTGTGCTTCACGCAGGAATGGCCGTCTATTTTTTCGTTTCCCAGCTTCACTTTTTCGATTTTGAAGTTCTTGTCCGTCGCCGCGGCGTCCTCGGGCAGCGGCATGTCCACGTACGCTTCCAGACGAGGGTAGATTACCCGCATGACCCGCGTCGTGGGCTGAAGGATTGCGACGGTGCGATCCATGCCGAGCTGTTTCATTTGCGCGACGGCGGCGGGCGAGATTTGTCCCCCCTTCACGTGAGCGAGGTCGAATTCGACCCGTATGTCGCCCTCGAGCAAGGCGAAGTCCATCGTCAACGCGGCCATTTCCTTGCCGGCCTTGTCGAGTTGGCGGACATCAGTCCGCGCACTGAATGCCTTGACGTCGCCAAAGAGCCGGGTCAACGCGGCGTTCCAACCCGGCGGGCCTCCGGCCGGCATTTGCGCCCGCACGATGCTGGCGGAGGAGGCAAGCACGAGGATTGCGAAAATGGCGAAGCGCGACGTTTTCATAAAACGGAATGTTTGCGTGATGATTTTGCGGGGAAGGTAACGATCCGCGCAGTTTTCGCCAACAGGAAATGCCGTGGCCGCCCGCGAGGGAGTCCCATCGTCAGAAAGCAAAAATGTCCTTCAGTCCAAGCTCGGTAATGTCGCCGTTTTTCCTGAGTTGTTCGAGGTCGAATTTCTTCTTGTCGCCGACGATGGAGATTAGCTTGGGCCGGCCTTTGAGATGCTGTTTTTGGAACTGGACGACCTGGTCGAGTCCCAGTTGTTGAATCTTCGCAAAACGCTCCTTGCGTGGATCGATCGGCACTTCCAACCGTTCCCACGAACGCACCGCGCCCAGGATTTCGCGAAAGCCGATCTTGCCCGTGCGATAACGGCTGATGACA
Organism: Candidatus Angelobacter sp.; assembly: GCA_035607015.1. Lineage (NCBI taxonomy): Bacteria > Pseudomonadati > Acidobacteriota > Terriglobia > Candidatus Angelobacter > Candidatus Angelobacter sp. Next base: position 10,180 of record DATNDF010000202.1, read on the forward strand.
GAGTCGCGGGTTTCCTTGAAGCGCTCGGGTGAGGTCGGCAGATGCTCGAACAGATCCAGGAAGGCGCCCACGGCTTCGGTCGTCTTGTCCGCCTGGCAGCCAATGCCGCCGGTCATCAGGTTTTGCTCGCCCTTGCGACCGCCATTGGAATAGACGGCGCCCGCCGAATACGCCAGCGCGCGCGCCTCCCGCAGCTCCTGAAACACGATTCCCGACATGCCGCCGGAAAAGTAATCGTTGAACAACTGGACCGTGGGAACAATCGCCTCGTTGTAGTCGCCGTCGCCAAACTCGATGCGCACCTGGGACTGCGCCATTTCCTTGTCAAAGAGAAAAATCCGGCTTTCATCAGGCGCCGCGGCCTTGAGAAACCTGTACGGAGGGGCCGGCTTGGCCGGTTCCGAAGCCGCCGGGTGTTTTTTGAGGATGGCCTCGACCCTGTCGATCGGCAGTGATCCGGTGTAGGTGATGACGTGCCGGTACGTCAGCAGACTTTTGATCAACCCGTGGAGTTCTTCCATCGTCAGCGCGCTGATCTTCTCGTTCGGCAACGCGCGCATGAACGGGGAGTCTGCGCCATACCGATTGTAACCGGCCAGCGCGCTCGTGATGGTGCGGAAGTCTTTTTTGGCATCCTCGCGCTGCACAAGGATGATCTTCTTCAATTCCTCCAGCGTTTCGGAGTCGGCGGTCGGTCCGGTCATCAGTTCCATCAACAAACCCCAGGAGGCCGCGAAGTTTTCATCGAGGCCGGAAATGTTGATGCCGGTTTCGTTGTTGCCCGCGACAAGTGAGAATTCGGTGCCCAGCTTGTACCATTCTTTCTTCAACTTCTCCGCCGTAAACCGTTTCGTGCCGGATTTGTCGAGGAATTCGGCGGCGGCCTCGAGCCGGTTGTCATGGCGCGTGCCGATGTCCACCGAGATGGTCAGCGCAAAAAGGTCGTTCAGCGGATTTTTGACGTAGTAAAGTTTCACGCCTTCCTCTTCGTCCACCTTCCGATAATCCCTGCCCGGCCTGACCCAGACCGGCTCGATTTCCTTCACCTTCATCGCGGCCACCTTTTTGAAGAATTCCGACTGGCGCGCCGAGTCGATGTCAATCTTGTCGATCTTCGGCTTCTCGATCTTCGGCACCACCTGCTGTTCGTCCAGGCGATAGCCTGCCACATAACCGCCGCTGAAGTATTTGTTCGCCGCGCGGACGACGTCCGCCTTGGTCAGTTTTTCCATCCGCCCTATTTCGCCGATGGTGTGGTCCCAGTCCTGGAACGCGAGAAACGAATCCCGCATCAGCGTCACCCGGCTGTAATCCGACTCCAGTGACGCTTTGCGCTGTTTTTTGAAGTCGGTGATGATGGCAGGAATGATCCAGTCCTCGAACTCGCCCTTTTTGATGTGCTCGACCTGCTGCAGCAACAGGTCTTCGACCTCCTTGAGCGATTGACCCTTCTTCGGAATTCCAAAGAGGTATTCCGCGCCATAATCGTTGTCGAGTTCGGGGCTGGACCCGGCGTTGCGCACCTTCTGCTGTTGATTGAGGTTCAGGTCAATCAGTCCCGCGCTCGCGTTGCTGAGGATCATGTCAATCAACCGCAGCACTTCGGCATCGGGATCGTTCCGGCCCGGCAGGCGGAAGGCAAGCAACGCGTATTCCTCGCCTTTGTATTTTACGGTGACGCGCTCGGCGCCCTGCAGCGGCTTCTCGTCCCATTGTCTCGTCGTTGGCACCGGCTTCGCCTGCCACACGGAAAAATACCTGTCGATCAGCCTGATCGTCCGACGCGCGTTGATGTCGCCCGAAATTACGATGGCCATGTTGCCCGGCACGTAGTTTTTCTCATAAAAAGCGTACATGTTTTTTAACGAAGGATTCTTGAGGTGCTCCACCTCGCCGATCGTCGTTTGCTGGCCGTAGGGATGGTGTTTAAACAACAGCTTGTTCACCGCGAACTGGATGACCGCCCCCTTGTTGTCGAGTGTCTGGTTTTTCTCCTCATAGACAATCTCCAGTTCCGGCTGGAACAAACGGAAGACCGGATGCTGGAAACGTTCTGACTCGATGACGGCCCATTGTTCCAGGCGATTGCGCGGAAGATTCACCTGATAGACGGTTTCCTCGTGCCAGGTGTGGGCGTTGAGGCCCTGTTCGCCCATCGCCTTGTAAAGCTTGTCCATCTCGTTCGGGATTTCATATTGCGCGGCCAGTTGTGATTCCTTGTTGATCTCGGCGTAAATGGCCTTGCGTTTTTCCGGATCGGTTTCGTGAAAATGCTTTTCGTAAAGTTCCGTGATGCGGTCGAGATGCGGTTTCTCCTGCTCGTAATTCAATGTCCCCAACTGGGTCGTGCCTTTGAACAGCATGTGTTCGAGATAGTGCGCCAGGCCGGTGGACTCCGCCGGGTCCTGTTTGCTGCCGGCGCGGACGGCGATCTGCGCCTCGAAGCGCGGTGTATCATGGTTCTCTGTAAGATACACCGTCAGGCCGTTGTCCAACCGGTAAATCTGCACCGCCATCGGGTCCTGCGGATTCGGCTGGTTGGTCCGTTTGAAACCGGCCAGTGCGGAAGCCGGCGCCAGTGCCGCGATTGCAGTCAGGATGGAAAGCGCGAGGAGTCGGCGATTCAGTTGCATGATTGGGCGCATAAATATCATTTGATATGGGACATTGGTCAGACGTGGCGGTAATCTGCCCGAACGACCTCAAAGCTGCCAGTCCGTTTTCACGCCCGGCGGGCACCGCGTTTTGACCCTTCCGTCCGGACAATCATTCATCTCAGGACCGGTCTGGACCCGTCCGGTCTCCGGCGCTATGGCAAGTAGCTCCCGCGGTAAAAGCGGGCGCCGGATGGCAGACCGTCCTCAATGTATTCGAGAGGACGATTGCTTTGGATCAACGTGGCCGTTGGAGTCCAGTTCGACAGTGAGGCGGAGGAATCCAACCGGTAGGTCCGCCCCGCGCCGCCGCTGAGTCGGAGCTGATATTGACGGGTGTTCACGGAAAAGATTTTCAAAGTGAACGGCGAGAGTTCGTAGCAACCGGTGTCCGGACCGTTGCCGGAAGGCCGGACGTTGCCCTCCAAATCCGCATTAACCGCGGCCAGCGGTTCCGCGAAATTCACCGCCGGCGCGTTGCCGAGCAGGTGATAGTTCCCGGCCGTTGCGTCCACAAAGAGGTTTGTGAAGGCGCCGGTGATCGAGTGCAACTCATGCCCCTGGGCCTGCCACTCGGCAAGGGTAAGGATTGCGTTATCATCCGGCGTGATTCGCGTCAGGATGTTGTAATCGCTGTCCGTGTTGGCCACGTCGTTGGTGTCGCCGAAACGCAATCCGCCACGAAACGCGTGGCGGGTGAGCAGGACGTTGTTGCGGACGACGTTGGTTCCCGTCGTCTGAAGGAAGTTCAGGTCCCACCGGCCGTCTGTCGGCATGTCGATGGTGTTGTGATAAACCAGATTGCCGCGCGGACCTTCGGCGCCGTCGATCTGAAAGAAGATGATGCCCGAGGCGTGGTTGTTGAAAAGCAGGTTGTTGCGGACGATTGAATCCTGCACGCCGTCGAAGTTGAACGCGCCGCCGCCCAGCGCGCCGTTATTGTAGATCACGTTGTTCTCCAGGAGTGCGCCGCTGATGATGCCGTCTCCGGGCTGGATGTTCACGTCCGCGTTCAACTGGATACCGGCCTCCGCGTTGTCGTGGCAACGGTTGCCGCGCAGCGTCGGGCGATCACCACTGTTCGACACATAGATGCCGTGCTGGGTGACACTCCCGTAACATTCGTTGTTTTCGATCAGGAGATCGTCGGAAAAATCCGTGAACAGGCCCCACGTCGCGTTGTTGCCAAAGACGCAATTCCGCACCGTGATGTGATGTCCGCTCTCGACGCGAAGCGCGGCCCGGTTGGCATTGAACGACCGCAGGCCGTCGACGACAAGGTAAGCCGAGTCAATGATGTGAATGGTGTCGCGATTGTCGCTGCGGTCGGTCGTGACCAGAATGTTCGCGTTAGTGCCAGACGCGCGAATGGTGACGGGGGCGTTTGACGCGCCAACCTGGGTGTCCACGTCAAAGCCGAGGTAGTTGCCGTCGGCCACCAGGATCGTGTCGCCGGGCGCGACGAGATCGAGCGCCGCCCGGATCTCGCGAACCGGCTGTGCCGGCGAGCCAGGATTCGTGTCAACACCATTGGTGGCAACGTAGAAGGTTTGAGCCGCGAGGATCGGGCCGCCTGTGGACAGGATAATCAGCACTGTCACAACCCACTTGCAATGCAGACGACTTCGCGCCGGACAGTCGAGTCCTTCCAGGCTGCTTATTCGGCGCTCACCACGATTTTGATTTTGTCCTCGGTCGGCAAACATGAGGGCGGACAGCAGCCGCAAAAGTGTCGCAGACTGTCTGCTCCCGGGCAACATAACGAACGCTTCTCTACAACGACGGTTGCGCGCCCGCAACAGCTAAATCACTTTCTGTCTCTGACGCGCGCTCAAACTCGCGGTGGATGTGCATCTGCACCGGCACGTCGTGTTCCTGCAATACGATGGGGAGTTTCCGACGCCTCTACGGCGCTTCACGCGAGGGAGTTTCTGGCCTGGGTGAAAAGCGAATCGTCCAGGTCTGGCGCGTGGTCTCCGGGTATGAAACCGGCCTCTTCGGCTACGTGCCGCATCGCCGACTCACTGCGTTGAGCGCGACCAGGTACGTCATGAGGTTGCGCACGGAGTCACGCAAAACGCGCTGGCGGATCGGATTCTGCCTGTTCCAAAACCTCAAAACACCATTGGACGATTCTATTCCGTTGGGCTGGCGAGGACTTCGCGGCGACACTCGGTTGTCGAAACACCGAACGGGTCACGGAGTGGCGCCGGGACGTCCCAAAAGTTGTGTGATGATCCTGACTGTTTGACTCGCATCGCCATTCAAGCCGATTTGTCGGTGAACGATCTCGCCGTCGGCATTGAGAAGCGTGATGATGTTCGAGTGGGCAAACTGGCCGTCGGCGCCTTGTTTGAAATTCACTCCCAGCAGCGCGGCAAGTTCCAGCACGTCATCCGGTTCTCCGCGCAGCAGCGTCCAGCGATTCATGTTCAGATCGTTTCGCGTCCGGTAGTCGCGCAACGCGTCCACGGTGTCGCGCTTCGAGTCGAACGAAACCAGCACGAATCCGACATTCGTGCGGACGTTTTCTGGCAAGGCCTGCTCGATTCGTTTCATATCGTGCACCAACACGGGGCAGGCGTACTGGCAGTTGGCGAAGAACATTGTGATGATCTGGGGCCGGCCCTTGAGGGAGCCGAGTCTCACCGGCCTGGCCGCATCATCGGTCCACACCGAGCCGACCTGATACAACGATCTGTCGGTGAATTCGCCGGGCGCTTTACTTTTTGCGCAACAGGCGCACCCCGCGCCGTTCACGCGAGGTTCTGCGCTGCCAATAGCCGCCGTGGCGAAGAGTTGAAGCGCAACCAGAAGAACAAGCGGTGAACGCGTTTTCATAAATCTTTTGCGCAGCGGAAGCCGAGGTTGTGAACGCAATACTCCGCTTTCAGGCTGCTCCGAAAACCGTAACGCATGAAGGCCGGATAATTTTTGAGGTTGGTCGCGTCCTGTGCTCCCGCACCGCAAAAGAGCTGGCCGTCCGGGCTGGTGTCGCCGCGTGCGTCGCCCGTGGCCATCGCGGTGTTGAAGTCAGCGGCCCATTCCCAGACCAGCCCGTGCAGATCGTGGATGCCCCAGACATTTGGGCGACCCCCGCCAACCGGAGGAAGCGTCGCCGTCGGCGTGGAGTACCATTCGAGGACCCGGCGCGTGAATTCAGAGTCATTCTCGCCGTCGGGCCGTGTGGGACTCGCGGAGGCGGCGTACTCCCATTCGGCGACTGTCGGCAGGCGTTTGCCTTTCCACTGTGCGTACGCTTTGGCGGCGAACCATGAGACGAAAGTGGCCGGCACGTTTGCCGGCGCATTTGTCCCGAGCGAGAGGTCTCCGGCCCAATCTTTGAGATACGATTCGTCGGCGAAAAGTCGTTTCACCTGTGACCTCCGCCAGCGTGGATTGGCGCGGACGAATTCGAGAAAATCGCCATTGGTTACCGGCAGGACGTCGAGGCAGAACGCCCTGACCGGGACTTCGACGGGGTCGTTTAACGCGCGATAGAACGGTCGGTAAACGCCATCGGGAATCCGCGCCATGCCGCGCGGGGTCTCGGCGGCGCCCGCCCCGACGATGCTGGCGCATATCAGAGGCAGGACAACACGGGCTCGATGTTTGAGGTTCAACATGGTTCGGCGGAATGGCTCGGGCTTAGTCCGGTTTATCAGCGTGGACTTATTCGTATTTGTTCTGTGGCGGCGGGGGAGATTCCTGCCGGATTCTGGCGACTTCCTGAGGGGTAACGGCGTCACCGGAGTTGCCCCAATTGCCCCGGACATAGGTCAGCACGTTGGCGATGTCTTCGTCGTTCAGGTAGTTCATCGGGACCATGATGCCGTTGTAAGTCGCACCGTTGACGACAATCTGTCCGGTTCGCCCCAGCAAGACGCCGCGGATATAATCTTCCTTGGTGAGGGTTGAAAGGAAGTCGGACTTCGCCAACGGCGGAATCTGACCGGCAACGCCCTGGCCTTCGGGCTGGTGGCACACGAAGCAGGTCTGCATGTAAACGGCCTTTCCTTTCTGGACCTGAATTTCCCGGGTCAGTCCGGCGATTTTCGGATTGCTCTTGATCTCCTCGGCCACCTGCGCCTTCAACGCGGTGACTTTCTTTTCCGCTTCCGACCCGGCTTCCGCGGCCTTGCCGAGGTAAACCGCGTCCACTTCCTTGCCGGAATAAACAAGCAGATCCGGCGGGCCGTCCACCTTCAACATGCCCAGCGCGCCTTTGTTGAAAGCGCGAAACAACGCATGATCCACGAGGATGTAAGTGCCCGGCACCTGGACCTGAAAGTCCACAATCGCCGCGCCACCCGGAGGGATCACGGTGGTTTGCACGTTGTGGGTCGGCTGTGCGCCCGCTTCCGGATAAACCGTGTCGAATATCTCGCCGATGACGTGGAATGATGAGGTGAGATTCGGGCCGCCGTTGCCCACGAACAGACGGATCCGGTCGCCGACCTTCGCTGTGAGCGCCTTGTCGCCGACCAGCGAACCCACGGCGCCGTTAAACACGACGTAAGGCGGCCTTTCATCGATGGCCTTGTCCATGTCGAATCCCTGCAAACCCGGATCGCCATATTTGCCGGTCGTGTAAAACTCGCCCTGCATCACGTAGTACTCGTGGTCCACCGGCGGCAAACCTTCCTTCGGTTCAACGAGAATCAGGCCGTACATTCCATTGCCCACATGCATTCCGACGGGCGCCGTCGCGCAGTGATAAACGTACAGACCGGGATTCAACGCCTTGAACGAAAACTGCGAACTGTGCCCAGGCGCCGTGAACGACGACGTGGCGCCGCCGCCTGGCCCGGTGACCGCGTGCAGGTCAATGTTGTGCGGCATTTTATTTTCCTGATGGTTGTTTAAATGAAACTCGACTTCGTCGCCTTCGCGGATGCGGATGAAGCCCCCCGGCACCTCGCCGCCAAAGGTCCAGAAAATATAGTCCACGCCATCGGCCAGGCGGCGCACCACTTCCTTCACCTCAAGAGTGACAATGACCTTTGCCGGTGTCTTGCGCGTGATCGGCGGCGGGACGTGGGGCGCGTGAGTGACCAGTGCGACCTCCGCGCCCACGACGGAAGGGTCGTTTGGCTTGGTATTCGTCCTGGGAGTCGCCGCACCGTTTTCAGCCGCGTTGAGGCCAGGCGCGGCGGACGCGAACAAGGCAGCCATCATGAAGGAGCTGCCGAACTTTATGGACCATTTTATGTTCATTTGAATAAAAAACACCGTTCGTTCCACTCAAGGCCGTTTGTCACCTTTGCAGGCGACCGGCGCCGCGTTCGAGCATCCGGCTCTGGCCCGAGTCATTTTCTGATCTTCAAACGCAATTGGCACCGTGGCGAAAAAATGACAGGAGATGACGGGGCGCACTAACCGTCTTTTGTTCTTCCTTGCGCATTTTTTGGCGAATCATGTTCTTCGCCGCGGAGCCAGCACATCGGATCCGCCTGTGAACAAATCCGCCCGATCGGGCCGGCAAGAAATGTCAACTCATTGGCAACGACCGCGTGGTGTGATGCCGCACAGCGGAGTATCAGTGCTTGTCAGCAGTGAAACGTGACATCCGGAGCAGCAAATGAAACCGACACTCAAAACTCGACTGGCGGAACCGCTTCGCTCGACACGAGGCGTGTCACCGCCGGCCCGGGGGCGGGGCGCCGATGCCGTCCGTCAGTCCGCCGCAACGCGTATCCAGATAAGGAAGATTCTCGTGCCGACGGATTTTTCGCGGGCATCACTCAGGGCGCTGAGGTGCGCCGTGGACTTTGCGAACCGGTTCGACGCGTCGCTTTGTCTCGTTCACGTGGTCGAGCCTGCGTCTTTCGTCACCCATGTCGGCAACGTGCCGCCGGCCGGGTCCGACCGCGAAACAACCAACAAGCTGCACCATAAACTGGTCATGTTGGCGCGCAAGGAAGTCGGACCGCTGACGCCCGTGAGTCCGCTGGTTTGCATCGGCAAACCGTTTCACGAGATCGCCAGAATCGCGCGCACGGTTGACGCGGACCTGATTCTCATCGCCACACATGGCCGCGGCGGATTGAAACGCGCATTTCTGGGAAGCACCGCGGAACGGGTGGTGCGACACGCGCCGTGTCCGGTGCTGGTGGTGCGCGAGAAGGAACGCGACTCCGGATGGCACGGCCCATCTTCTGCCTGAAAGGAAACGCTATGAAAATCAAACCTTCGAAAAAACCGGGCAGTGTCGTCGTCGAGATGAATCCGCGCGACTCGGAGCGCCTGTCACAGGCGGCGGAAACGACCAACGGGGCGCCTCGTCCTTTCGAACTCAGGACGATTCTGGTCCCGATTGATTTTTCGGCCTGTTCCAGAAAGGCGCTGCAATACGCGATTCCGCTGGCCAAAGAATTTGGTGCCACCATCGCGTTGCTTCACGTCGTGCATGTCAATTACGCGGCCGGGCCGGAATTCGGTGCCATGGACTTTCCGCTCATCGAGGCCGACCTGCGGAAGAGCGCCGAAGAGGGACTGGCCAAACTCGCCGCCGCGGAGATACAAGGGCAGGTCGCCTTCGTGTGTCTGGTTCGGAGCGGTCTCGAGGTGATCGAGATCGTTGACGCCGCCAAAAAACTGGAGAGCGACCTCATTGTGATTTCGACGCACGGCCGCACCGGTTTGAAACATGTCTTCATGGGGAGCGTCGCCGAAAATGTGGTGCGCCTCGCGCCGTGCCCGGTGCTGGTGGTGCGTGAACAGGAGCACGAATTCGTGAAGAGTTGAAGCTGGCGTGGTTCCAGACGTTACGGCGGGTCAAAGGCTGGCGGGCTTATTCTCTGCCTGTCAGTTCATCAGAGACATGCAGGGCAACGTTCCGGCGGGACCCGGCGAATGCGTCCGCAACCATGCCCTCCAGCGCGTCAATCCAGACCGGGTGATCATTCAGACAGGGGATGAGCGTGAACTCGCCGCCACCCGCATCCATAAAAGTCTCCCGACCTCGCATGCCGATTTCTTCGAGCGTTTCCAGGCAATCGGAGACAAAGGCCGGACAAATGACCAGCAGTTTGCGGACGCCATCCCGCGCGAGGCGAACGAGTTCGTGGTCGGTGTAGGGACGAAGCCATGGGTCTTTGCCGAGGCGGGACTGAAACGCGACCGAATACCGGGTGACTCCCGCCCTGGTCACAAACGCCTCGACAGTGCGATAGCACTGCGCCCGATAGCAGGTGGCATGTGCCGGGCCGGGCGTCCAGCAGCAGTTTTCTTTCGCCAGACAATGACAACCGGTCGTGTCCGCCTTCCGCAGATGCCGCTCCGGCAGTCCGTGAAAACTGAAAAGCAAATGGTCGTAATTCCGACCGAGATGGTCCGATGCGCTGGCAACCAGAGCCTCGATGTATTCGGGCTGGTTGTAGTAGGGTGGCTTTACTTGCAAAGCCGCATGTGGTGCCTGCCGACGGACCTGTCGTTTGACTGCTTCCACCGCCGTCTCGTAGCTTGACATGGCGTAATGAGGAAACAACGGGATGAGGAAAAATTCGTCAACTCCCTGGTCAACAAGTTTTGCAATCGCGCTTTCGATGGACGGCTTCTGATAACGCATCGCGAGCTCCACCGGAATGTTCACCCGCCGCTGCAACTCGCTCCGTACGTGCTCGCTCATGACAACCAACGGCGAACCTTCAGGCTGCCAGATGGATCGATAGGCTTCCGCGGACTGTTTTGGGCGGAAGGGCAGAACTGCGAAGTGAACCACTACGAAGCGTACCGGCCATGGCGCGTCCAGCACGCGTCCGTCCATCAAAAACTCGCGCAGATACCGCCGCACGTCGCGGACGGAAGGCGAATCGGGCGAACCAAGGTTGACCAGCAAGACTCCCGGAATGCTCATGCGGCGACGTGGATCGGGTGATCGTGGCGTTGGGAGCGCGTTCCGACCGGTTTCGAAGCAAGAAAACTTTCGATTTGGCCCGCGACGTTGTGACCGGAAACGATGGAGTCACCCAGCGAAACGCCGTCGCGATAATGACCGGCGAGGAAAAAACCGGGCGCACGGGTTTCGATTTCGTTCATCAACGTTTTGAAACGGCCGTACCCAACCTCGTATTGGGGGATGGAGTGGCGGAAGAAGGCCCGGTGGACAAATGTCGGGCTGCCGTTGACACCCAAAATGGCGCGTAGATCCCGGAGGGTCAGTTCAACCAGTTCGTCCGTGCCAAGCGCCGCCAGGGCTGGAGCGCGCGTGCCGCCGATGTAGCTCGTTAGTGTTACATGTCCGGCGGGCGCGCGGCCGGGAAAGAGCGTCGATGAAAAGAGTGTCCCCAGAATCTTGAATCCTTCCACTTCCGGAACAAGCATTCCGAACCCATCGAGCGGATGTGCCACGTCCTCGCGCCGAAAGCCGAGCACGAGGCTGGACACGGGCGGATGGTCAATCTGCGCGAGCGCGGCGCAACGGACATGATGCTCCGTCGTGAACCGGATCTCCGGAAGCTTGCAGGCGGGTCCGGCAAAAACGACCGCCGAATGTTTCGCGAGGTGTGAAGCGCCGTCATTCGATGAGGTCACTTCCCATCCGTCGGCAACTTCACGGACGCCAATGACGGGCGATTTCAATCTGATGTCGCCATCAAGGCG
>DATNDF010000203.1 GCA_035607015.1 Candidatus Angelobacter sp.
AGGCGACGCCCGCCGCGCTGGGGCAGTTTTACTCGAACAACATGGCCGCGTACCGCATTCCCGAGCGCGTGCAGGTCAGCTACGTAAAATTCGAGCTGACCAATTATCTGGCCGAGGCCGACGAACAACTGGCGAAGATCACGAATTTGACCGAGCGCCTGGAGGCGTTCTATCAGCAGCGCGGTCCGGACTTTTTCAAGGATGCCGACGGCAGATCGCTGTCGCACCCCGCCGCAATCGAAAAACTGAAAGGCGAGCAGCGCGAAGGGTTTGCCATGACCGCCGCCAAGAGGAAGGCCACGGAGTTCATGGAACAACTCGACGATCTGTACCATAAACAACCCAAACAATCGGACAATCTGGAGAAACTGGCCGCGGCGACGGGCAACCAGTCCGGAGTCACTCAACCGTTCACACGTCGCGATGGTCCGAAGGAGTTGAAGGTGCTCGACACGTTCACGCAGGCCGCCTTCGCGCTGACACCGGAAATGCCGATGCCCAGCGATCCGCTTCCGGGCGAGGACGGTGTCTTTGTCATCACGCTGAAGAACCGGATCCCGAGCGAGTTGCCGCCACTGGACGCCGTCCGTGAAAGGGTCACGGCGGAGTTTCGCGAGCGCGAGGCGTCGGAAGCGGCCCGAAAAGCGGGCCAGGCGTTTTACAGCGTTCTCACCAACGGATTCGCGCAGAACAAATCGTTTCAGGCCGTTTGCCTCGAAGCCGGGGTGATTTCGCAGAAGCTGCCGCCGTTTGCGCTCAGCACACGTTCATTGCCGAAGGAATGGGAGGACCGGGTTGACCTGAGCCTGCTCAAGGATGTCGCGTTTGCATTGACGCCGGGCAAGACGAGCCGTTTCGAAATGGCGCGCGACGGCAAACAGGGGATCATCGTCCACCTGGTGTCGCGGCTGCCAGTGGACGAAGCGAAAATGAAGGTGGAGATGCCGGCTTTCACCGCCAGTTTGCGGGAGCAGCGCCAGCGTGAAGCGTTGAACCAATGGCTGCGCAAGGAGTACGATCAGGCGCACCCCAACTTCGCGTCCTCCCGGAACAAGTCCGGTTCCGATTAGGGCGGCGTTGCGGCCGGATTTGTTTATGACAAAACCGGTGGGTGTTTTCATCAGGCTTTCCGCGCCGGAGACACGCGAGTTCTGGCGGATTCCCATTCTCTGGGAGGACGAACATCTGCTGGTACTCGACAAACCAAGTGGTTTGCTGACGTCGCCGGACCGCCGTGAGCCGCTACGGCCCAACCTGATGAAACTGCTGCACCGGGACATTGCCCGCGGCGCATCGTGGGCGCGCGAGCGGCACCTGACCTATCTCGCGAACGCGCACCGGCTCGACCTTGAAACCAGCGGCGTGCTCCTGCTCGCCAGGCACAAGTCAGCGCTGGCCGCGCTGGCCGCCCAGTTCGATGCGGGGAAACCGGCCATTACGCACGTCGCGCTGGTCCAGGGCGCGCCCGCGGGAAATGCGTTTGAAATCGACGCCAGACTGTCTCCGCATCCGGCACACCCCGGTTTGATGCGCGTGGACAGCCGGCAGGGGAAAAAAGCGAGAACACTCTTCGAAGTGTCAGAACGTTTTTCGCGTTACGCGCTGCTGACATGCCGTCCATTGAGCGGGCGGACTCATCAGGTCCGCGCGCATTTGCGCCACGCCGGCCTTCCGGTTGTGGGCGACAGACTCTACGGCGGCGCGCCGCTGCTGCTGTCCCGTTTGAAATCAGGCTATCGTTTGAAGCCGGGCCACGAAGAGCGCCCGCTGATTGATCGCGCGGCGGTGCACGCCGAACGACTCGACGTCACGCATCCGGTTTCTGGCTCGGGCGTGATGATTGCCGCGCCCTGGCCCAAGGACCTGATTGTAGGCGTGAAGTACCTGCGACGGTACGCGGCGGACGCCTGAGCCACGCTTTTACCGGTGGGCCAGCAACCGAACGAGCCGCGCGCCAATGAGCAGCGACACAACCAGCAGGGTTGCGCCGGACGCGCGCGACATTTTCAGGAGCGTGTTGGTCGAAAATCGCCCGTGCCTTCGTGCGGCGAGGAAGCTCAACAGCGTGAACCAGGCGAAGCAGCCGAGCGCCACGCCGAGGAGACAGGCGCCCTTGCTGGGCCAGGTGTCGTTCATCCGATCGTGCGCGATGAACGTGGCCGCGGCGGTGATCCACCACAGCAACACGCCCGGGTTGCCGAGACAACGGACGAACCCGGTCCAGAAGGCCGTGTGTGGATGGAGGCGGTGTTCGATGGACTCGACACTGCGCGTGGTGGCGGGCAGCGAACGCGCCAGCAGATATTTCACGCCGAGACCGAGCATCAACAGGAAGCTGACCAGTTCCATCGTCGCCTTGACCCACCGCGAATCGAACAGGGGAGCGAATCCGGCAAACGCAACGGCGCAGTAGATCACCTCCATGATCGTCGCCCCCAGGCCGATGAGGAACGCCCAGCCGAAGCCACGCACCGCGCCTTCGTTCACAATGGAAATGTTGATGGGCCCGACCGGAATCGAAACGAGAAACCCGCTCAGAAAACCAGTGAGGGCGGGTATCAGGTAATCAGAGAGACTGGCCATGCAAGGCTACGGGGAAGGTTCCTCCTCGTCGTCTTCTTCCTCGATATCGTGAACCATCTTGCGCGACAGCCGCGGGCGGATGAAGCCGTAAACAAGATAGGCCGTAAAAAAAAGCGGCAGCAACACAGGAATGACCTGGTGCCAGGCAATGAGGAAAAATCCGACGGCCACAATGGTGACGACCATCTTTGGAAATGTCCGGCGGGCGCGCCAGTCGAATTTTTTGAACGACGGATACTTCACCTCGCTGACCATCATGACGGACAGAAACACCAGAATGACCGGCAGCGAGTAGCGCCAGGGAGTCCGTACGAACCGTTCATCGAGCCATTCGTGCTCATCCAGCCACAACAGGAACAGGGTAATCGAGGCGACGAGACCGGCGGCCGAAGGAATGGGAAATCCAAGGAATTCGTTGCCGCCGCTGCCTTGCGCCTGCATGGCGAGACAATTGAAGCGCGCGAGCCGGAACGCGCCGCAGATCAAATAGATGGACGCGATGAACCAGCCGAATTCGGGGTGGCTTGCAAACACGTCGCGCAGCACCACGCGGTGGACCAGGAACGCCGGCGCGGCACCGAAGGAAATGATGTCCGCCAGTGAATCGAACTCCCGGCCAAACGGACTTTCGTAGCCGCCCAGACGCGCCACGCGACCGTCCAGCAGATCAAACACACAGGCGAGGATGATGAAAAAAATGGCGTTGCGGATGACTTTGGCAAAATTCGCGTCGGTGATGTCCGCTTCAACGATGCGCGTCAGTGCCAGAAACCCGCAGAAGAGATTCCCTGCGGTCAGCAGGTTGGGCAGGAGATAGATTCTCAGTTTGCCCGACCCGGTTTCATTCGCGGGAGGATTGTTGATCTCCGTCGCCATACAGGTTTTACCCGCGGGCGGCGATCACGGATTCGCCGCCGCGTACCTTATCACCGAGTTTGACGCGGATCTGGGCCGTCAAGGGGAGGTAAATGTCCACACGTGAGCCGAATTGAATCAGACTTATCCGTTCGCCGCGAGTCACTTCATCGCCGACGGTGATCCACGGAACAATGCGGCGGGCGAGGACGCCGGCGATCAGACGCACGGCAATCTTCTCGCCGGGCTTTTCGGCCGAGTCAAAGCCGACCAGCACGTTCTCGTTGTGGTCTGCGGATTCGTGTTTGAGTGCGCTCATGAACTGGCCGTTCGTCCGTTTCAGGCAGGCAATTCGTCCCGCGACCGGCGCCTTTTGCACATGCACTTCCACGACAGAAAGAAAAATGGACACCCGCCGGCAGGGACCTCCCAGGAACTCCCCCTCCGAAGTTTCGTCGATGACATCCACCTTGCCGTGGGCGGGCGACACGATCACGCCGGCGTCGGGCGGAACGCGCGGGTCCGGGTCGCGAAAGAACCAGAGGCAAAACAAAGCGAACAGAACCCATACACCGAACAGAAATCCCGCAATAGCGGCGACGAAGGCGCCAACGATCGTCGCCAGCACTCCCGCTGCCGTGGCCAGCAGCAACGCGATCAACGTCCAGAGGATCAATTTGAGCGCGGCGTGCAGGGCCTTGCCTTTGTGCTTCACGCGCTCATCTTAATCGGCGGCCATGCAGACTGAAAAGAGGATATTTGCGCGGAGACAGGCGACGCGCGCGCAGTTTTGTGATTCGAGTTTTTGTTTTGTCTCAAACGTGCCGCCCGGTAGAGTTGGTCGCGCCGTCGGTCAGCGCGGTTCATCCCGATGAAGAACATTGTTTATTTCGACCTGGAAACGCAAAAGTCTGCGGACGAAGTCGGCGGTTGGGACAAGATCAACCTGATGAAGATGAGCGTCGGCGTGACATACAACACGGGACGCGGTGACTACCGGATCTATGGTGAGCCGCAGGTCAATGAACTGATCGGCGAGTTGCAGCGGGCCGACCTGGTGGTGGGGTTCAACAACCTGCGTTTCGATTATGAGGTTTTGCACGGATACACGGCGCTCGACCTGCGGCAGATTCCGACGCTGGACATGCTGGTCGAACTGCAAAAGGCTTTGCAGCACCGGCTCTCGCTCGATGCCATCGCCGCGGCAACACTGGGTGTGGAGAAGACATCGGAAGGGATGCAGGCGATCCGCTGGTACAAGGAGGGCAGGCTGCTC
>DATNDF010000204.1 GCA_035607015.1 Candidatus Angelobacter sp.
ATCTTTCTAATCGGCGACTTTTCCGCCATGATCGGTGACCCCACGGGACAATCTGAAACGCGCCCTCCGCTCTCGCGCGAGCAAGTGGACGCCAACGCAAAAACGTATCTCGCGCAGGTCTACAAGATTCTCGACCCGGAAAAAACCGAAGTCCGCTACAACAGCGAGTGGCTCGGCAAGATGTCAAGTTACGACGTGGTGCGCCTTTGCGGGCACTATCGCCTGGCGCGGATGCTCGAACGCGAGGATTTCCGCTCCCGCCTCGAGAAAAACCTGCCGATTTCCGTTCACGAGTTGCTTTATCCGTTGCTCACCGCGTGCGATGCCGTCGAGCTCAAATCCGACGTCGAGCTGGGCGCCACCGAGCAGAAGTTCAACATTCTGGTGCACCGCGAAATCCAGCGCGAGTACGGTTTATCCCCGCAGGTTGTGTTCACCATGCCCATTCTCGTCGGCCTCGACGGCGCGAAAAAAATGTCGAAGAGCCTCGGCAATTACGTCGGCATCACCGAAGCGCCGAAAGACATGTTTGGCAAACTCATGTCCATCTCCGATGATTTGATGTGGTCTTACTACGAACTGCTCACTGATTTTGAAGAGCGCGTCATCGTGCGCCTGAAGGAAGAAGTCCGCACCGGCGTCCTCCATCCCATGGACGCCAAAATGCAGCTTGCCCACACCATCATCGCCACTTTTCACGGCGAAGCTGCCGCTCGCGCGGCCAAGGATGAATTTCAACGCGTCTTCCGCGACCGCCAAGCGCCCGAAGAAGTCCCTGAATATCGAATCCAACGCCTTATGGCGGACTCGGTCCGAGTCAGCACCGGAAGCGGTGTCGCAACGGTTTGGACGCTCTTCATACCGGCCACCGGCCGCGAAAAATGGACTAAGCTTCTTGTCATGCTAGAAGTTCTAAATTCGATCGCAGAGGCGGACCGCCTGATTAAGCAGGGAGGCTTCGAAATCGACGGCAAGCGCGTCGACGACGTAAGAAAGGAAATCGACTTCTCGCTGCCCGCCTCGTTTCTCCTCCGCGCCGGAAAAAAGAAATTCCTCCGCCTCATCGTCGAATAGCCGGTTCTGTAGCTCAGGTCCCGTCCCGACGTTTTCAGTCGGGACTGACCTGAGGCATTTCATTCCGGGAGCAATAAAATCATTTCGGCGCGTTCGCGCCCAACAGCAGATTCCCCTCCTCATTTACGCGTCCCCGAATCGAAACCATCGGTTCCCGCCAAGCGGCCGTCGACTGTGCCCGGAATCAGCGGTGTGCCGGCGTTCAACCCAATCGAACCATTTCGATGATCGGCGATGGTGATGTTGTTGGCCGTCAACGTGCGCCCTAAAGCTTGATTGAGATTCGCGAGCGCGATTTCATAGTTTGCCTTTGCCTGTAGTTCACTCAGCTTCGAGCCGTTCAGGACCAAAACGTATTGAACAATCTGGAATGTGTTCGAATTCCCAAAATTGAACTTCTTCACCTCGTAGTCGTACGATTGTTGCGCCAGTTCCGTTGCCTTTGTTGCTTGTTCCACCTGCGCTGCGTCTAGTTTGACTGCTGTCAGCGCCTCGCTCACGTTCGAGAAGATTGTGCTCCTTTGCCGCTGGTAGGAAAGTTTATCTCTGCGTTCAATCAACTGATCCTGGGCATTCGCGGCCTGAGCAGAACGATTGCGCAACGGAAGGTTCAGATTCAAGCTTGCAGCATATTCAGGCGACCGGTTTTGAAAGATCTGGGAGTAAGCGCTGCCAATGCCTCCGGGGATCGTGGCCCCGACGCTGCCGTTGGCCACTCCTATGAAGATGGGGATGCCATTGGAAGTCACCGGATTTCCATTCTGATCGACGACGGGTTCTGTAAGCGCCGGCGAAAATGTCCCGTTGGGAACGAAAGCCCCCGCTGTGTTCCCACTCAAACCCACACTGACGTACTCCGCCGATAATGTGAGCGTTGGCAAGAGCGAGTTCTTTGTTGCCCGGACGTCATACCGATCATTGCGCAGCGTAAGCTGGTCGACTTGCAGCTCTGGCCGGTTCGCCCACGCCTCCTTGACCGCCTCGTCCAGCGTGACATCGGAGACCTGAGGTGTTACTTCGAGCGGCGTTGTCGGTACTATTTCTACACCCTTGAGCTTCGGGTCCGACGGGTCCTTCGTGATGAGGTTGCGGACGACGTCTTCTTGCACACTCTCATTGGCTTGCGCGCCGATCAAAATCTGATTGCCTTGAGCAATGAACGTCTCCGCGAAGACAACGTCGCTGGGACTCGCGGTGCCAATCTTAAGCCGGCGCTGATCATCGTCGTAAAGCCGCTGGTAACCCGCCAGCGTTTGCTTGGCGGCTTCGACGGCCTGCCGGTCAAAGACCAGAAGCCAGTATTGTGTCTGGACCTGGGTGATCTCGGTGATCACCGTCTCTTCGAACTGGAGCTGCCCGATCTTGGTGTTGTTCTTGGCCTCGAGAATAAAGCGCGTGTGCGGCAAAAACCCCCAGCCGTTCAGCAAAGGCTGCTGAATTTGGGCAACTAGAGCCGATGTGAGGGCAGGATTGAAAAAGTTCGCCGATGGCGACGACGAACTTCTGTTGTTATTGAGCTGCACATTGAAGACAGTTCCGCTGTGGAATTCCTGCGTGTAGC
>DATNDF010000205.1 GCA_035607015.1 Candidatus Angelobacter sp.
AACGAATTCAGTGTCGCAGGAATAATCGCCGTTGGCGACCACCATGTCAGGCGATCCGGCTTGCGCCAGAAAATTATCGAGCAGGTGATTATGCGCGAACGGATCGCGCAGCCAGACATACCGGCGGTAAGCGCTGACGGCCTGGCGGAGCAGG
Source organism: Candidatus Angelobacter sp. (assembly GCA_035607015.1). Classification (NCBI taxonomy): domain Bacteria; kingdom Pseudomonadati; phylum Acidobacteriota; class Terriglobia; genus Candidatus Angelobacter; species Candidatus Angelobacter sp. Next base: position 155 of record DATNDF010000205.1, read on the forward strand.
GGATTCGGTATGACGCGCGCCTCATGGCCGCGACGCTGACTTTCCATTCCGCTTGCGTAATGAATGTCACTGACAACCAGGATTTTTTTCAGCTGAGCCACGTCGACGAAATGCTACGACAAGGGTGCGAATGAGTAAACGTGAACCACGGAACGCGAGAAGCGATAAGGGGTGGTTCGATTTGCGGGGCGTTTGTCAGCCCGGGCCGGTCGGCGCGGAACTGAAGCGAGACCCTGATGGGAGGGCTCCCAGGTTGCGGCGCGGCACGGGTTGCGTTTCCAGTTCGGCGCGTATCAGACGCGTGTTTTTTGTTGAGGCGTTTGGTGCCGGGAAATGTCCACTTTTCGGGGCAGGCTTTTGTTGAACAATACGCGCGAATCCAACTCAGGCAACCACTGCAATCTTGACGACGCGGCTTGATCGCGAGAAATGAATTGGGTTGATAAATGGATTGAGATGGCTAGAGTGACCACCATTGCTGGTGGCTGTCAAATCTGCGCGGCGCTAAGCATTGTGTGCAGGCGGTGCCAAGTCGAACTGATGAACCAACAAACCCATTCATCCGAATCATGAATTCAATCCCGGTGATTCTTCCGGTCGCGTCGATAGGCGCCATCTATCTGGCCCGCATGGCGGAGCTGGGCACGAAACGTGATACGATCCGAGGTCCGGTCCGTGAGCGGCTCACGTTGCGGTTGTTCATGCTTGCAGGTACGTTGATGGTGTTCGGGTCGTTGGTTGAGTTTTTCGCCCGTCATCTGAAGCTAAACTGGTGGACTTTTGCTGCTGGCTGGCTGTGCGCGGTGTCGTCTGTTGCGATTCGGCGGCGAGCCATCGCGGCGCTGGGCAAGTTCTGGAGTTTGCATGTTGAAATCCGTGAGAATCATCAATTCGTCCAAAGCGGTCCGTTCCGGTGGGTGCGGCACCCGACCTATTTTTCGATGATTCTGGAACTGCTCGGCTTTGGTCTGATCATGAACGCAGCGTACACGACTGCACTGGTGGCGATCATTTTCGTGCCGACTTTGATATTCCGGATCAGGACGGAGGAAACGGCGTTGGCGGCAAAACTCGGAGACGCGTACAAGAACTACCAGATGAACACGCCCGCGCTATTTCCTTACAAACTGCCCCAGGCAAAATGAGATCCGACGACTTCCAAAAACGCCGGGTCGTCGTCACTGGCATGGGAGTGATCGCCGCCAACGGGAAGGATCTTTCCACGTTTTGGAATGCGATCCGGGGCGGGATCAGTGCCGCGGCTCCGGTCACAAGATTCGACACGACCGGTGCTCCGACGCGCATTGCGGCAGAAGTCAACGGCCTGGACGCGAGTCGCTACATGGATCCAAAGACAGCCCGGCGGCTGGATCGGTCATTGCAGTACAGTGTGTCTGCCGCGCGTCTGGCCATGGAGCATTCGAAAATCGATTTTTCCAAATTCGATCCTGACCGGACCGGAGTGGTCGAGGGGACTTCCGTCAGCAGCAATGAGGCGGCTCATAAGACCGAAGAGGCGTATCTGAAAAAGGGCTATCGAGGAGTCAACCCGTTCGCGTTGATTAACGGCTATTGCGGGGCCGGGTGCGGCGAAATCGCCCATGAACTGGGCATCAAAGGTCACGCCATCTCGTGCAGTTCCGGCAGCGCTTCAGGCAATGACGCCATCGGCTACGCAATCAGCATGATCGAGAACGATGAAGTTGACGTGATGATGGCCGGAGGGGCGGAAGCTCCCATCATGCGCCACGTCTGGGGCGGCCTTTGCCTGAGCAAGGTGATGACCCGCCGCAACGACGATCCGCAACACGCAATGCGGCCGTTTGACCGGACGCGAGACGGGATCGTGCTGGGTGAAGGCGCCGCGTTCATGGTCTTGGAAGAACTGTCGTTTGCTTTGGCGAGGGGCGCGACAATTTATGCCGAATTGCTGGCGCACGGTCGGAGTTGTGAAGCCTACCACCCGGTGGCGCCGCACCCCGAGGGGATCGGCGTCCGTCGCGCGATGGAAAAGGCGTTAAGACGGGCGCGTCTTGACGTGACAGAAGTGGACTACATCAACGCGCATGGAACCGCCACCGAAGCCAATGACCTGGTTGAAACAAGGGCCATCAAACGTTTATTCGGACCACATGCGTGGAAGCTGGCGGTAAGTTCCACGAAACCCGTCACCGGGCATTTGATGGGAGCCGCCGGAGCGCTTGAAACCATCGTTTGTGTGCTGGCCGTGCATCACCAGGAGATACCGCTGACCTTGAACTTTAACGAGCCCGCGGAGGAATGTGATCTTGACTACGTGCGCGGCAGGTCACGTCCGTACCCGATACGGATTGCGATGAACTTGAGCAGCGGTTTCGGTGGCAAAAACTCCTGTCTGGTTTTGGGCCGTTATACGGACTCGAAGTAGAATGCAGGCGCTTTATCCTTTATTCGCAGCCGCATCAACGTCCGGCGGGGACAGGAGTATTGAGGCTCTGATCCCGCTGGCTGGATCGGTTCTGAATTTTTTACTTGCTCTGTTCGTTTTGAGTCGAAGTTATCGGGCGACGGCGATACGCGTTTATTCTCTTTTGGGAATTTGTATAGCCGTCTGGAACCTGGGAACATACTTCCTCTTCGTCGAAACCAACGAGGGCCACGCATTATTTTGGGCGCGGTTTCTCCAGTTTGGAGTTATTTTCATCCCGGTCCTTTTGTTTCATCTTTCTTTGTTGATCGCCCAGATACCGGTCGGCAAATACATCTACTTTCTCTATACGTGCCATGTCGTGCTCGCGTTGAGCAATCTGTCGGATGTGTTATTTCATTTCAAAGATGGGAAGGGCTTTTTCATAACGGGTGTTACGAAGCTCACCTACGCGTATTATTCCCAGGCAGGCTACGGTTTTTGGGCCTATAGCGCCCTCTTTGTCCAGCTCCATGCCTCGGTTTTCATTTTGTTCAAGAAACGCAGGACGTTGACTCCCCTCCATCGCAAGCGGCTGACCGGTCTGATCGTTGCCGCCGGCTCGCTCGCCGTCTTTGGATTCAACGACATCCTGCCGATCATCAAGATTTATCACTACCCGCTGGTCGGCAGGGAGGTTTATCCGTTCGGGAGCATGGCCGCGATCTTCTACGGATTGATCGTCGGTTACAGCGTGCTTCAGCACCAGTTGTTGGACATCCGCGTCACGCTCGGAAAAATTGCCGCCAACCTGGTCCGCCTGTTGTTTGTTTTTTTGATCTCGCTTTTTCTCCTGCTCATCGCCGCGAAAGTGACCGGTGTGTTCAACCTCCCTTCGCTCGCCGTTGCGCTCATTGTGTTCCTGATTTCCATGATCTCGGCCTCCATTTACTTTCCGCGGTTGTTTGGGCGGGGAGACGATTTGCTGGAGCGAAAACTTCTCGGCGACAGATTCGAATACCATGACAAAGTCCAGGGCTTTATACAGTCCATCCATGCGTACACGGACGCCACGCTGTTGATTGATGACCTCCACGATTTGCTCGTGAGCACCGTCAAGGTCCGGAGTTATAGCATAATCCTGCTGAACGAGAGCACCCGCCAGTTTTCGTTTTTTCGTGCCTACCCGGAACAACAGACGACTGAGCTGGGCAACGTGCATGCCGATTCGCCGGTATTTCAGTATTTTCAGAAGAAAAAAGCCGATTTCCTGGGGTTCAACGCTGCTTACTCCATTCCCGGCGAGACCGAAATCGAACGCGCGGCCCGGAAACAGCTCAACCAGTTTGATCCCGAGTTCTGTTTTCCGCTTTTGTTCGACGAAGAATTGTTCGGGCTGGTGTTGATCGGCCCGAAAGTTAGCGATGAATTGTACACCGCGCACGACCTGCGGCTGCTGACTGAACTGGTGCGGAACCTGAGTCTCGTCCTCAACCAAATACGTCTCAAGAAACGCATTCTCGTCGCGGAAGAACTGGAACTGATTGGACGGATGTCGCGCGGCATGGCGCACGACCTTAACAATCTGCTCACACCGGTTTCGACATTGCTGCAGCTGCTGCGGGACGGGCTGCTGGACTCGGGCAAAAGAGACGAATTACTCCCGGTTACGTTGCGCAACGTCACCACCATGCAGTCTTATATCCGCGAGGCGCTCTTCTTCTCGCAAAACCATACTCCTCGACTGGAACCGGGTCGGCTCGACTTGGTCATCCAAAAGGCAGTGGCCACTGCGGAGCCGGCCTGGAGGCGCAAGGAGGTGGAAGTCTCCGTCAATACCCCGGAGAATATCGTTGTTGAAATGGATTCCATCCTGATTCAGCGATTGATCGCCAACATACTGTCCAACGCGATCGACGCTTCACCGGTAAAATCCACCATACGGATCGAGCTCCAACGCCTGGCCCGCACCGAGTCGAACCGTGACTGGCTGCGCGTCCGGATCATCGACGAAGGCGAAGGGATCAAACGCGAGAATCTGAAACGCGTGTTCACGCCCTACTTCACCACCAAGGATCGCGGCGATGAAACCCGGGGGTTTGGACTGGGTCTGGCCATCTGCCGGCAGATCGTTCATTTGCACGGCGGGAATCTAAATATTGCCAGCGAGGAAAAAAAAGGGACAACTGTTCAGGTGGACCTTCCGAGCCGCCCGGCAATCCGGCCCGCGGCGGCGGCGGTGGCATTGAATCGTTCATGAAGACGTTGTTGGTGCTCGCAAAAGAATCCGGTCTGGCAGCCGCCGCCCGGGCGGTGCTCGACCCGGAGCGCTACCGCGTCGTGGGGCAGTCCGAGGCGTGGGAGGCGGAACCACTGTTACGCCAGGGCACCATAGACGGCTGCATCATTGACGCCGACCTGACGAACATACGGCCTCTCCGCGCCATCGAGGAATTGCGACGGGCAATGCCAAATTGCCCGATCATCGTTTACGCCGCGGCGACACAGTGGGAGTGGGAGGAGGAGGCTTACCTGCTGGGAGTCGAACACGTGCTGTCGAAACCGATCCGGGCGCGCCTGCTGAACACCGTGCTCGACAAGATCTGGAGGAATGAAGGCACTTCGACCGAGTTTCTGACCGCCCTGGCGCCTGCGGCCGAGCCAAGGGCGCTCGAATCCATTCGTGGGCCCGTCCGCACTCTCGAAGTGTTGCGGGATTTTTCGGGCATTCTTACCCACAGCCTGTGCTCGGAAGCGTTGTTGAAGCAGTTTCTCCTGTTGTTGCGTGAGATTATCGGAGTAAACCGGGCGGTGATTTTCCTGCGCCGGCCCATGGGTGTGTTCAGTGTTGTTCGCGGCAGCCAGGAGGACCGCCGCCTCCGGTCCGTGTGCGCACTGGGATTACCTCCGGGGTTGCTGGAGCATTTTGAGTTGTCCCTTGAAGCGGGCATCGGAGGCTACGTTCACCGCAAAGGGCGGATTCTACAGAGCAACAGCGAGGGAGCGCGCAACGACCGCGAAATCCAGAAGGAATTTGAACTGCTGGGCGGGCAGGTGGCGATTCCCATCCTGGATCGGGAGTCACTCGTTGGCGTGGCTGTGTTTGACGGCCGGCTGACCGGCGAACCGTTCGTCAATGAGGAACTGGCGCTCATCTTTCATTTGCTGGAGGAACTCGGCCTGGCCATCAAGAACAGCTGGCTGTACGACCAGTTGCTCGCCAACCACGAGATGATGGCCGACATCTTGAACCAATCCGGAAGTGGATGCCTCGTCGTCGCGCGCGAATTGACGATTCTCCACGCGAACCAGGCGGCGCGGGATTATTTCGGCAGGCCGGCGCGGCGCGGCGCGGCGATCGAGTTCGGTGATCTGCCGCAGTCGATCGGCAGTCGCGTGTTTGAGTCCTTGCAATCGGGCGAAGCGGTCCCGCCGTTCAAATATCGTTTCCAAGGAGACCTGGACACGACTTACCGGGTGATGATCACCCCGTTCAAGCGGAAGAATTCGATCACCGTCAACGCGGTCCTCTTGATGATTGAGGACTTCACACAGAGTGAGCGATCGCAACAGCTTGAGATCGAGGCCTCAAATCTGCGTCTGGTCAAGACCATCGCCGAACACCTCGCGCACGAGATCGGCAACTCGCTGGTGCCGCTTTCGACTCATCAGCAATTGTTGCCCAAGAACTACGACGACCCAGAGTTCCGCGCTTCGCTCGGTTCATCCATGGGTGACGCGGTGCAGCGCATCTCCCGCCTTTCCAATCAGATGCTCTTTCTCGCGCGCGACAAAGTGGTCCGGAGCGAAGCGGTGCCCGTCGCCAAGTTGATCGAAGACGCTTTCCTCGAGGCCCAAAAGTATGCCTCGCCCAAGCCCGCGAACCTTGTTTATGACAGTGGCGGCCAGGCTCCGATGGTTGCCGGAGACCGCGCGGGTCTCAAACAGGCGCTCTCCGAGGTGATGCTCAATGCGCTCCAGGCCAATCCGCCGAATTCACCGGTCCACGTCCGCACGGGTATGGACTCCGACGCCAGCGGGCGGTGGGTCCGCATTGAAGTGCGCGATGCCGGTCCGGGTTTCACCGAGGAGGCTGTCACGCGCGCGGCGGAACCGTTTTTCTCGACGCGCAACGTCGGCCTGGGGCTGGGTCTCGCCGTGACGCGGAAGATCATAGAGACACACCATGGTCGTGTTGAAATCGCCCCGAAAGACGCGGACAAATCGGGGATGGTCCGCATCTCGTTGCCGCAGGCGTAGACTGAATTGGCGTTGGCCGGCCCGCCGCCAGTACGCCCACAATTCGTCCTTGTAACTTTAACCGTTTCTTGCGAAAACGCTTCCGGCTCATAGTGAACAAACCAACGACAAACGGTCACGATTCAGAAAGCGAGTTTTTAGGATGAGACTACGTCACTCGTTTTTTTTCCTGATCGTCGCCCTTTTGCCTGCGCGCCTTTTGGCGTTGGGCATTCGCATTGCCGACCAGGATCCTTTTGCCACGGCCCGTGGCAACGCATTTGCGGCCACAGCGGATAATCCTTCCGCGATTTACTACAATCCTGCGGGCATCACTCAGTTGGAAGGGCAGAACGCGAGCTACAGCCTTTACGCCATTTATTTGAATTCGCATTACACCTCTCCTTCCGGCACCGAGGTGGATACCAAGGATGAAATTCAGGCAGTGCCTCATCTTTATTACACTTATTCGATGGAAAAACTGCCGCTTTCATTCGGGTTGGGAGTGTATAGCCCTTACGGTCTGGGTTTGGAATGGCCGGTGAACGGTCCGTTCAACGCATTGGCTACCGAGGGGAGGATCATGTATTTTACCGCCAACCCGGTTGCTGCCGTGAAAATTCTTCCCACTTTGTCAGTGGCTGCCGGCGTGACGATCAACTATTCCCAGGCCGAACTAAAGCGCGGCCTTGGCTTTGCGCCGGGCGAATTCAAGTTCAAGGGGGATGACACCGATGTCGGTTACAACATCGGGCTGTTGTGGCAACCGCATCCCATGCATTCATTCGGCGTGAGTTATCGCAGTTCGACAACGATGAACTTTTCTGGCCACGCGCAGATTCCCAATTTTCGCGAAGAAGCCACCGCCAGCTTTCGTTTTCCTCACAATGTCGTTGTCGGTTGGTCGTTTCGTCCCACGACCAATTGGAATTTCGAAGTCAACGTTGACTGGACCGACTGGGATGCCTTGGACACGGTCAACCTGAAGGCCAACGTTCTCGGCACCAGCATTCCTTTCAATTGGCAGTCGAGTTTCTTCTATGAATTCGGGGCGACTTACCAGTTTGACAACGGGTTCCGCCTGAGCGGTGGATACATCTACAGTGAGAATTCCGTCCCGGAATCCAGCTTCAGCCCGGCGGTGCCCGATTCGGACCGCCATATTTTCAGCCTTGGCGCCGGGATGAAGTACAAGCGCTTGAGTTGGGACGCAGCGTACCAGCTCGCTTATGGCCCCCCTCGCGACATACGTGGAACATTCGGCGGACTTGCCGACGGCCGCTACGAGTTTATCAGCCATGCCATTACTGTCTCCCTCGGATACGCATTCTAGGCCGGCCTCATCGCCGTCACTCAACAGCCCGCGCAAGCGGACCCTGTTGATCGTGGACGACGAGGAAGGGCCGCGCCAGTCGCTGCGCATCGTTTTCAAGGATGATTACAACATCCTGCTCGCGGACAACGGGACCAAGGCGCTTGATCTCGTGAAGCAGCATTCGGTGGATGCCGCCGTGCTCGACATTCGGATGTCGGGCATGTCCGGGGTGGAGTTGCTGGGAAAACTCAAGGAAATCGACTCAACCATTGAAATCATCATGCTGACGGCCTACGAGACAATCGAGACGGCCCGTCAGGCCCTGAAGCTGGGGGCGTGCGACTATCTGACCAAGCCGTTTGACATCTCCACCATGCGCGCGGCCATTGCGAACGCGATGGAACGGCACACACTCTCGGAGGAAATTCACGCCAACAATCGAAAGCTGGTCGAACTCCAGGAGGAACTCCACAACCAGAAATTGCAGGAGGAAATCGTCCGCACCAAGGGCGAAATCTACGCCAGCGTCATTCACGACATCAACGGACCGCTGACCATCATCTCGGGCTTCATTGAAATCATCAACCAGCACATCAGCAATGCCACCGCCCTGGATCCGGGCAGTCTCGACCTCGTCAAGGACCGGCTGGCGCGCATCACCCGCCAGGTCAACAATTGCATAGAGATTTCCCAGCGCTATCTCAGTTTTCTTCGCAAACGCTCAACGGACAAGGCGCCCATCGGCACCAACCAGATCCTGGCGGATCTGGGCGAACTCCTGAAAGTCCATCCCAGCGCACAAAAAAACGAACTGGTCATCCGGCCGCTTG
>DATNDF010000206.1 GCA_035607015.1 Candidatus Angelobacter sp.
GAGTTGCCTTGTTCACAAAAATTATGTCGCCGGGCTGCGGATGCCCTCGAAACCATGTGTCGTAAGTTTCCTGCGAGACGTAGCGCACCTTGTCGTAAGTTGGATAAAGCAATTCATTGCGGATGCAATTCGTCGCAATCAGGGGAATGCCACGCTCGGCTGTCGGACAGGTTTTGCCACGGTTGTCGATAACCTCGCCGAGAAGTTCGGAGAATGGAATTCGATCAGACTCCATATCCCAGCTTGCTTAGATTTTGCCGAATCGTTTTCTCCAGCTTTGCCGATTCCGCGAATTGTAGGTCAAGGGTCGCGGTAAGCCGTTTCATTTTCCCCTCAAAGGGTTCGCCGTCGTCTTCCACGTCCGCAGCGCCGACATAACGTCCCGGCGTGAGGACATAATCGTGCGTCGAGATTTCCTCGAGTTTCACCGATTTGCAAAAGCCGGATTCATCGGCGTATTTCTGTAGCGGCGCTCTGTGAGCGCCGTCTTTCTTCGCGTCCGGGGAACGGCGGTCATAGACCGCCGCTACAGCGCCATCTTTGGATTTCCATGCGTGGTAGCAGTCGGAGACTTTTTTGATTTCTTCGGCAGTCAGTTCCCGGTGGATGCGGTCAACCAGCACGCCCATTTTCCGGGCATCAATGAAAAGTGTTTCGCCACGGCGGTCACGGCGTTTGTGATTCTTCTTGTCGCGGGCCAGAAACCAGAGGCACACGGGAATTTGCGTGGTGAAAAACAACTGGCCGGGCAGCGCGACCATGCAATCCACGAGGTCGGCTTCAATCAAGGCTTTGCGAATGTCGCCTTCGCCCGTGGTCTGCGTGGACATTGAACCATTCGCCATGACGAATCCCGCCACGCCCACGGGGGAGAGGTGATGGATGAAATGTTGAATCCACGCGTAGTTGGCGTTGTTCACCGGCGGCATCCCGAATTTCCAGCGCACGTCCTGCCGCAGGTTTTCGCCGCCCCAATCGCTCATGTTGAACGGCGGATTCGCCAAAATGAAATCGGCCTTGAGGTCGGGATGCAGATCCTGCCGGAAGCTGTCGGCGTTGCGCAGGCCGAGATTGGCGTCAATGCCGCGAATGGCGAGGTTCATCCGCGCCAGTTTCCAGGTGGTATAGTTGGATTCCTGCCCGTAAACCGCGATGTCGCCCACGCGTCCGCCGTGTTCTTCCACGAATTTTTCCGAGGACACGAACATGCCGCCCGAACCGCAGCACGGGTCAAACACGCGACCTTTGTAGGGTTCGAGCATGGCGACGAGCACCTGCACGACGCATTGCGGGGTGTAAAACTCACCGCCGCCCTTGCCTTCCGCGCTGGCGAACTTCCCGAGAAAGTATTCATAGACGCGCCCGAGCACGTCCTTGGACTTCGCCGCCGATTCGTTGAAGCCGATGTTGCTGATGATGTCCACGAGTCCGCCGAGCCGGACTTTGTCGAGGCTGGGCCGGGCGTAATCCCGCGGCAGCACGCCTTTGAGCGTGGGATTCTCGCGCTCAATCGCGCCCATGGCGTCGTCAATGACCTTGCCGATCTCCGGCGACTTGGCTTTGGCCTTGATGGTGTGCCAGCGGGCTTCCGGCGGCAGCCAGAAGACGTTCGCGGCCAGATATTCGTCGCGGTTCTCGGCGGCATCGGCGCGTTGCGGTTCGTCCTTGATGAACCATTCGCTCTTGGGATCGGAGAAGCCGAACAGCAGTTGCTCGCGTTTTTCCTCGAAGGCGTCGGAGATGTATTTGAGGAAGATGAGGCCGAGGCAGACGTGCTTGTATTCCGAAGCGTCCATGTGCCCGCGCATCTTGTCGGCGGCGGCCCAAAGCTGAGCTTCGAAGTTGAGGCCGGAGTCGTTGGGCTTTTGTTCTTGAGACCTGGTTCTTGGCATAGGAACTCCACCCCCATGCTATTTCAAACCGCTGCCCGGGCAATTAAAAACTCCGAGACGCAGCAGACAGATACGCCCTTCATGGAAGTCACGGAAAAGTCGCTCGCTCTTTCCAGCGCGGGTCGCTAACCTCCGGCCCGGATGAACCTCGCCATCGAGACCACCGGCCTGACCCGGCGTTTTGGAGATTTTGTGGCCGTGGACGGACTCAACCTGCAGGTGGATCGCGGGAAGTTTTACGGGTTCCTCGGCCCGAACGGCGCCGGGAAATCGACCACCATCAAAATGCTCACCGGCCTGCTCGCGCCCTCCGGCGGCTCGATGCGCATCCTGGCGGAGGACATGGCCGACGCGGACCGGGCGCGCGAGGTCAAGCGGCGGGTCGGCGTGGTGCCGGAAAACCTCGCGTTGTTCGACAATCTCACCGCGCGCGAATATCTCACCTTCGTCGGGCGGATGTATCTCCTGCCGCTGGCCACGGTGCGGGAGCGTTGCGAGGAACTGCTCACCATGATGGAGCTGCAGAACCTCGAAAAAAAGCTCACGCTCGAATTCTCGCACGGCATGAAGAAGAAACTGGCGCTGGCCGCGGCGCTGATTCCCAATCCCGACCTATTGTTCCTGGACGAACCGTTCGAGGGCGTGGATGCGGTCGCTTCGCGGGTGTTGCGGGACATTTTGAAGCGGTGCGTTGAGCGCGGCGCGACGGTGTTCCTCACGTCGCACGTGCTGGAGATCGTGGAGAAGCTGTGCACCGACGTGGGGATCATCGCCCGGGGCCGGCTCGTGTATCAGGGCGCGATGGGAGAGGTGCAGGCCGCCGGTTCGCTCGAGGAACTGTTTTTGAAGGAGGTGGGCGGCGACCAGGTGGAACGGCAGAAGTTGAGCTGGCTGGAGGGCTGAATGAACTGGAGCCAGTTGCGCACCATCCTCTGGCTTCGCTGGCGTCTGACGCGCAATCAATGGTCGAAGCGCGGCGGCGCGCTGACGGTCATTGTCACCACCCTTGCAGTGGTTGGAGCGCTGTTCGTCGCGCTGGGCGCGGGCATCGGCGGCTCGCTGATCGGCGCAAAAGCCCTGTCCGAGGCGTCGCCCCAGTCCCTGCTGCTGATCTGGGATGCGGCCGTTTGCGTGTTTCTCATCCTGTGGATGATCGGCGTGCTCGCGGAGATTCAGCGTTCGGAGACGATTGATCTGGG
>DATNDF010000207.1 GCA_035607015.1 Candidatus Angelobacter sp.
CCGGGCCAAAGGGCGCGGTTTGCAGGCTTCCCATCGGCCGGCGCGCCGTGTTAAATGACACCCATGAAAAGCTCCCTACCTTATTTGCTTGGATTCCTTGCTCTGGCGCGGCTGGCCAATCCTACGTTCGCGGCTGACAGACATTCGGCTGGTATCGGGCCGGATTTCAAAGGGCCTATCGGGCTTCAACTGTACAGCTTGCGCGATCAGTTCGCGAAAAATGTTTCCACAACGCTCGATCAGGTCCACAAGTTTGGCATCAAATACGTCGAACTGGCCGGCACTTACGACCTCACCCCGGAGAAATTCATGGAACAGCTCGACGCGCGGGGACTGAAGGCGATCAGCGGCCATTTCCCCTTCGAGCGCTACCGCGACGACGCCGAGGGCGTCGCGCGCGACGCAAAAGCACTCGGCCTCCAGTACGCCGGCTGCGCGTGGATTCCACACAACGATCCGTTCGATGAAAAAACCTGCCGGGAGGCTGCCGCCGTTTTCAACCGCGCGGGCGAAACGCTGGCAAAACACGGTTTGAAATTCTTCTACCACACGCATGGTTACGAGTTTCAGCCGCACGGGAACGGCACGCTGTTCGACCTGCTGATGGCCGAGACTAAACCAAAGTACGTCCACTACCAGATGGATGTGTTCTGGATCGTTCATCCGGGCCAGGATCCGGTCAAACTGCTCGCGAAATACGGCAGCCGCTTCGAACTGATGCACGTCAAGGACATGAGAAAGGGAACGCCCACCGGGCTGTTGACCGGCCATACGGACGTGACCAACGACGTCGCACTCGGCACCGGAATCCTGGACTGGCCCGCCATTTTGAAGGCGGCAAAGAAGGCCGGGGTAAAATGGTACTTCATCGAAGACGAATCACCGACTTCAGTTGAACAAATCCCCCGGAGCCTCCGCTTCCTCGAGCAGGTGAAATTCTGAACTTCGACTGGTTCATCGCACAACGACAACGCGGCCGGCACGACGTCGGCGACACCTTGTTCCGCATGAAACGAATCGTACATTTTTTCCCGTTCTCGCTCGGCCTGGGTGTGTTGTTCGCCGCTGGAACAACCCGCGTTTCCGCCGCGCCGGCTGGCCAGTTTGAAGATCACCGCGACATCGGCAGCGTTGGTAAACCCGGCTCGGTTGATTACGATCCGACCCGGCAAACCTACCTCATCGCCGGCGGTGGCGAAAACATGTGGTTCACCAATGACGCGCTCCACTTCGTTTGGAAGAAAATGTCCGGCGACGTTTCGCTGGCCGCAGACATCGGCTGGATCGGGACCGGCGGCAATGCTCATCGCAAGGCCTGTCTGCTGATACGCCAGAGCCTGGACCCGGACTCGCCGTACGCCGATGCCGTGGTGCATGGCGTCGGCCTCACTTCACTCCAATACCGCGAGACGCCGGGCGGCCCAACACGCGAAATCCAGTCGAACGTTTCTGCGCCACACCGGATACGGATCGAAAAAGAGGGCAATTACGTTTCCATGTCGGTGGCCGGCGAGGGAGAAACACTTCACCCGGCCGGAGGTTCGTTCAAAATCAGGTTCAGCGAGCCATTCTATGTCGGACTCGGTGTTTGCGCTCACGATAACAACGCGCTGGAGAAGGCCAGTTTCTCGAATGTCGAAATCACCTCCGGAAAATCGAACTCTGCCGACAAGCCCGTTCTCGAAAGCACGCTGGAAACGATTGCCATCGCGTCGAAGGATCGACGGGTTGTTTTTCACACACGTGACCACATCGAGGCACCCAACTGGTCGCGCGACGGAAATTTCCTTCTGTTCAACCGGGCGGGGCACATCTGCAAATTACCTGTCGATGGTGGCGAACCGCAATTGCTCGACACCGGTTTCGCCACACGGTGCAACAACGATCACGGTCTATCGCCCGACGGCACGCAACTCGCCATCAGCGACCAGTCGCAGGAGCGGAAATCCCTCATCTACGTGCTGCCGGCCGGAGGGGGCACACCGCGCCGCATCACCAAACTCGGCCCGTCCTACTGGCATGGCTGGTCGCCCGACGGCAAGACGCTGGCCTTCTGCGGTGAACGCAACGGCGAGTTCGACATCTACACAATTCCGGCAGCCGGCGGTGAGGAAAAGCGGCTGACCACTGCGACGGGTTTGGACGACGGTCCCGATTATTCGCCTGACGGACAATACATCTACTTCAATTCGGAGCGTACGGGCCGTATGCAGATCTGGCGAATGAAGGCTGACGGCAGCGATCAACGACAGATCACGTCCGACGACGGCAACAACTGGTTTCCCCACCCATCGCCTGACGGAAAATGGATCGCCTTTTTAACCTACGAAAGCGACGTGAAGGGCCATCCCGAGAACAAGGACGTGATGCTCCGGCTCATGCCTGCGGGTGGCGGCGAGATACAAGTGCTGGCCAAACTCTTTGGCGGACAGGGAACCATCAACGTGTCCTCCTGGTCGCCCGACAGTCGCAAGCTGGCTTTTGTCAGTTATCGATTGGTTGCGCCGTGATCTCGCGAGCGTAGCGCTTCGCGCTCCTCACTCCTCCACCGGCACGACCAGATTGGCCATGATGTAGTCCTTCCGCTCGGGTGTGTTCTTGCCCATGTAAAAACCGAGTATCTGCTGCGAATCAGGCTTGGGCGCGTACTCCACCTGGCTCAGCCGCATTGCCGGTCCTATGAACTGTTTGAACTCACCCGGCGAGATTTCGCCCAGGCCCTTGAACCGCGTGATCTCCGCGCTCTTGCCCATTTGCTGCGCCGCTCCGTCGCGCTCCGCTTCGCTGTAACAGTAAACCGTTTTCTCTTTGTTGCGCACGCGGAACAGCGGTGTCTCGAGCACGAACAGGTGCCCGTCATGCACCACCTGCTCGAAGAACCGGAAGAAATATGTGATCATCAGATTGCGGATGTGCAGCCCGTCCACGTCGGCGTCGGTCGCCAGGATCACCTTCTCGTAACGCAGGCCCTCGATGCTGTCCTCGATGTCCAGGCCGCGCATCAGATTGTACATCTCGTCGTTTTTATAGACGATGTCGCGCTTGAGGTCCCAGACGTTCAACGGCTTGCCCTTGAGCACAAAAATGGCCTGTGTATTCACGTCGCGACAACTGACGATGGAACCGGCCGCCGACTGCCCTTCGGTGATGAACACCATCGAGCCTTTGCCCTTGTCCTTCGACTTGTCGAAATGGACCTTGCAGTCCTTGAGCTGCGGAATGCGGATGGTGATGGCCTTGGCCCGTTCGCGCGCGAGCTTCTTCACCTCCTGCAGCTCTTTCCGGAGCTGTTTCGTGTCCTCGACCTTGGCGAGGATCTTCTCCGCAATCTCCTTGTTGCGGTTGAAAAAATGGAGCAGTTCCTCGCGCACCTTGTTGACGAGGTCGGAACGAATCTCCGTGTTGCCGAGTTTGTTTTTCGTCTGCGATTCGAAGACCGGATCCTTGAGACGGATGGACACCGCGCCGACCATGCATTCGCGCACGTCATCGCCCTCGTAACCGCCCTTGGAATGCTCGTTCACCGCTTTGAGCAGCCCCTCGCGGAACGCGCTCAAGTGGGTGCCACCGTCGGCGGTGTACTGGCCGTTGACGAACGAAAAGAACGTTTCACCGTATCGGCTGTTGGTGTGCGTGAAGCAGAACTCCAGCGTCTTGCTGGCGTAATGCAGCGGCGCATAAATCGGCTCGCTGTTGTCGGACTCCAGGTTCTCCATCACCAGGTCGAGCAGGCCGTTGCGCGATTGAAACGTCTTGTCGTTGTAAATCAGCTTCAATCCCGTGTTGAGGTAGCCGTAGTGGCGCAACCGCCTTTCCACAAACTCCGGACGGAACTCGATCTTTTTGAATATCTCCGGATCGGGATTAAAACGAATCACCGTGCCGTCGGGCTCCTTGTTCGCCCTGCCCTTCTTCTCGTTCTTCAGCTTTCCCTGCTTGAACCATGCCTCGACAAATTCGCCCTCGCGATGGCTGCGCACAAAAAATTCCTTCGACAACGCGTTCACCGCCTTCGTGCCCACGCCGTTCAACCCGACGCTGAATTGAAAAACGTCGTCGTTGTACTTCGCGCCGGTGTTGATTTTGGAAACGCAGTCCACGACTTTGCCGAGCGGAATGCCGCGCCCGAAATCGCGCACCGTCACCGTGGTGCCGTCGATGCCGACGTGCACCTCCTTGCCGAAACCCATGATGAATTCGTCAATGGCGTTATCAATGACCTCCTTGAGCAGGATATAGCAGCCGTCGTCGTAGTGCGACCCGTCGCCGAGCCTGCCGATGTACATGCCGGTGCGCAGCCGGATATGCTCGAGCGAACTCAGCGTCTTGACCTTGCTCTCGTCGTAATTGTGCTTGGTCTTTTCGGCCATACGAATGCGCTGGCGGCAAAATGAAACAAATTGTGTCGGATGAAAATGCGAAAATGACCAGCGGTTCCACCGCTAAACCTCAATGAGGCTGCTGGCTTTACTAATTGTTGATGTCATTTTTCGCCAGGGTCTTTGACACAAGCCCATACCAAGGCAATAACCCATCCAATCAAGGTCCAGCCAAGGAATAGATTCAACACCAGGATTGCCTTTGCATTTCTTTTGTTTCTGCCGACAAATGCCGGGAAAAAGTACAGGCCTAGGGACAGCGATGCTTTTACCAAGAATGATGCTGTTTCGTCGAGGTCATGGTAATAGCTGGCCACGGCTCCAGTAATGACGAATGCGACCACAACAAATCCCCATTTGAACCATTCTCCGCTCGTTCTAACTCGTCCGGATTCTCGGTTGAGAGGTGGAATTCTCGTTATTGCCGGGTTATCCCGATAAAGTCGAGTTGAGTGAGCACAAACAGGACAGACGATTGACTCTCCTTCGTTTTCGATATCGAATTCCAGATTCGTTCCGCATCCTGAACAGGGGCATTTGGCCGTCATGGATCTCCTAATATACTGGTTTGGTCATCCAGGATATTGTGCGAAGTCTGTTCACCGAGATTCGAGCTTGCGCTCCGCTTGAAGGCAAGTCAAACGCGAACACCCCCGCGACGCGTGTTTACTTTCGGCTAATGCCGGGTTGAATTGAAAACGATTCCGGTCATCATCCCGCCGTGCATTTCATTCGTGATATTTACGCGGCGGCCCGCGCGGCCAGACGCCCGGTCCTCTCGTTCGAGTTTTTTCCGACCAAAACCGACGAGGGCGAGAAAACCCTGCTCGAAAAGACCATTCCCGCGTTGATGCAACTCAAGCCGGACTTTTGCTCCGTCACTTATGGCGCGGGCGGCAGCACGCGCGACAAGACGCTGACGATCGTGGACCGCATCCAACGCCAGCACGGCCTTGCCGCCATGGCGCACCTGACCTGCGTCAACGCCACGCAGGAAGAAATCCGCGGCTATCTGAGCGAAGCGCGGTCCCGCGGCATCAAAAACATTCTGGCGCTGCGCGGCGACCCGCCCGGCGGCACGGGCGAATTCAAGAAGACCGAGGGCGGCTTTGAGTTTTCGTACCAGCTTGTCCGGTTCATTCGCGAGATCGGCGGCTTCTCGGTCGGTGTCGCCGGCTTTCCCGAAGGCCACATCGCCTGCAAGGAAGGCAAACTCGTGGACTGGCAGCGATTGAAAAATAAGATCGATCACGGCGCGGATTTTGTGATCAGCCAGCTTTTCTTCAACAACCGCGATTACTTCGAGTTCCGCGATTATCTGGCGAAGCACGGCGTCACGGTCCCGCTGGTGCCGGGTATCATCCCCATTCTCAACACGGCGCAGATCAAAAAATTCACTGCGCTCTGCGGCGCAAAACTGCCCGCTCCGCTGGTGGCCGAACTCGAAAAGCGCGCAAGCGACGACGAGGCCGCGACACAATTCGGCGTCGATTACGCCACGCGCCAGTGCCAGGAACTGCTGCGCGAAGGCTCGCCCGGCATTCATTTTTACACGCTGAACAGGGCCCGGTCCACGACGGCGATCCTCAAAAACCTTGGCCTGGCCTGACGATTATGCGTTTGCACGACTGCATCGCGCGAACGGCGCACGCGCCACGACGAATGAATGTTGCCTTGGAATCGACTCCCTGGATAGAATCCAGCTGCATTTGAAAACACGTGACCTGACATGAACAAGAACATTCAAGAATCGGAACGCGGTCCCTGGGACTTCATCATGTTCGGGATCACCTTCTTCGGATTCGTTTTCGCGCTGGGCGGGGTGATCATCGCCTCCGCCGGGGTTGCCATCACCGGCCTGGCCGCAATGGTCCTGGGCCTTTTCTATTACTGCGTTCAGCGATGGCTCTCGGAATGACCCGGGCCGTTCGGCGGCGCTAAGCTCGATTTTCAGCGTCCGCCTGCGGAAAAGATTGTCCGGCTCGGATCGGTCATGAGAACCGGTCTTCGGTCCACGGATCAGCGGTGTTTGAATAACCGCGTACTTCCCAGAAGCCAAGGATGTCGCGATCGAGAAAAACGATTTCGCGGATAAACTTCGCCCCTTTCCAGGCGTAACGCTTCGGAATTATGACGCGCGCCGGGCCGCCGTGCTCCTTCGGAATCGGCTTGCCGCCCCACTTGTGCGCGATGAGCACGTCGTCATCCATGCAGACGTCGAGAGGATTGTTCGTCGAGTAACCGTCGTAGCTCTTGAAGAAAACGTGCGTGGCTTCGGGCTTCGGCTTGACGAGGTCGGCAAGAGTGAAGAACGCGACGCCTTCAAACTCCATGTCGAACTGGCTCCAGGTGGTGACGCAATGAAAGTCACTCACGTCTTTGAATTGCGGCAGCGCGAGAAACTGCTGCCAGTTCAGCATGACCGGATTCTCGACCTGACCGTGGATTTTCAACTCCCACTTGTCGAGGGGGACTTCCGGCTGGAGGCCGAGGTCGAGCACGGGAAAATTGTGCACCTGCCGCTGACCGGGTGGCAGCCGGTTCGTCGAGCGCGCGGCCGGCTTGGCTTTGCCCGCCATCTTCTGCGCCCAACGTTCCTTCGCGGCGATGTATTGGTCTTTCACGCCGTTTTTGGCCGGAGCCCACGACAGGTTGATTCGAGTTTTTGCTTCCCTGTCACACCGAGTTCGGTCGAGCTTTGGATTCCAACAATTCCCAGAAGTAACGAAAAGACGCGGAATGAGGACGAGCGCGTCCGGGGTTAAATTTTGGCCCCATGGACTTGGCAAAGTCGATTTCGTTGAAACTCGCATTCCTGCCCAAGTGAGTTTTGACCAGTCCCTGCACCTTGCCCTTGGCAACCGTGCCCGTGTCGGCGGGCGCGTTCCATTCGCATCCTGGAATGACGGCGTTGATGGCGTCCGCATCCGCGAGATACCATGACTCGAGTTCCTTGATGGCCATGCAGACATGAAGAAACCGATCACGCTTATCGGAACGTCTCGCCGCCTGTCGAATGGCGCTATCGAACAAATCCAAGACGCTGCTAAGGCAGGGATCGTCATCCAAATCCACGAGGATGAAGCCCGCCGCATAATGACAGTCGCGGAAGGTTTCGAGGAGTTTGGGGGTTTCGCGGATGAGTTTATCGCGGTTCTTCATGTTGCGCACGTCGAACCGGCAGCCACGAAAATATTTGTGGAGGACCTTGTGCCAAAACTGAAAATCCGAAGGCCCTTCGACGCCAACGCCGAAAGTCATGGAATGCCTCCCAACGTTCCTTGTTCCCAAAGTTCGCCGAGGCGGAAGTGTTTGCGGAAAGACTTGATCTCATCTACTTCCGACGCGCGGCGAACGACCGTGAAGCCCTCTTTCTTGTCGCAAAGAATCACCTCCTCCGGCTCCAGTTCGTCGAGGAAATCGGGATTGTGTGTGGTAACCAATACCTGCCGAGTTTCCGAAGCCGTCCGGAGGAGATCCACGATGTGTTTTGAAAGGTGAGGATGAAGGCCGTTCTCAGGTTCCTCGATGGCGAGCAATGTGGAGCGGCGGGCAGACCAGTGGGCAATAACCATCATGGCCAGCAGGCGGATGGTGCCATCGGAGACCGAGCGAGGGTTAATGGCGCCCCGGATTCGCTCCTCGACAACTTGGAACGTCCACTTCCCCTCCACTTCGAGTGCTTTAGTACGTACGCTTTTGAATCCCGGCACGGCTCCTCTCAGTCCGGAGACGATTTGTTCGAGAGAGCCGCCCTCGCCGTTTTTCTTTTCTAGTTTATGGAGGATGGCGGCTAGGTATTCTCCTGCCTCACCCAGCGCGAGTTCCGGGACTTCCTTGCAGGGCTGGCGGGCCACAGAAGGGCTGATATTGAAGAAGGACCACCCTTCAATGTAGTTACGGAACAGGACCAGCGGCGGACTGAAAAAGCCCGTCCCGGCAGCCAGCCTAGAGGCATCCTGTGGGGCGATGGGAATCGGTTCTGATGGAGTATGACCAAAGCCGGCGCCCTCAATAGTCACTTGGTTTTGGCTGCGAGACATTTTGTACCGGAGGGACTGGTTGCTTTCATCAATAAATTCAGCGGACAATTCCTCACGGAGTACCAGCGGCTCTTCGTCGTTGGACCGGACAGCGAGTTCGACGAGGTAATTAAAGGATTTGGCGTGCTTTGCCGGGCCTTTACCGAAGCGGATCTTGCCGAGTTTGGCGCCGTCCACCTTGAGGCGCAGTCGGACTGGCTTCGTCTCCTTGCGCTCACGTTGAATCTTGTTGCGGACTTCGCCAGGACCTTCGAATTCTCCTACAGCCATTTCCACATTTTGCAGTACGGCAATCTTCAGAAAGCGCAGGGCGGAGAGCAAGTTGGTCTTGCCTGAGGCATTAGCGCCAACCACGAAGTTCAACGGCCGCAGAAAAAGCGGGGACATATCCGAGCCGAAGCTCTTGAAGTTTTCGATTCTTAGCTCGGTAATCATATTGTGCCGTCAGTATTCCCGATTGCGCCTTCATTGTAAACGCCAACGCCCGGCAGACCTCGAAGGCTACATACCTTCACGCCGCCATCTTGTGCGTGCAGGCTAGGTCGGCGTTCGGATCAATGCCCCATTTTTTCGCGACCAACTCGTGATCGTTCATGAGACCCCAACGGTCGGGTTGCGGTTCGCCCGTATGCGCGCGGTTCGCGCCTTTCAATTCCATGCAGCCTTTGTTGTCGCCGATCTCCGCCATCGCTTCGCATTCGTCGGTGGTCAGTTTGATCTCCGGCAGTGACGCCAGCTCGTCCACTTTCGTTTCGATGGTCTTGGTCTTCTCGCCGGTTTCCTGAATCAACGTCGGGATGACGCTTTTCACGCCGGGTTGCGACAGGTTCCACAGACAGGCGAGCTGCAGCATTGTGACTTTGTGCTTCACGGCAACGTCACGCATCTTTTCCATCTTCATCGAGCCGGCTTCGACCCAGCCCGCCGGACGAAACGCGCGATGATCCGATTGCCCGAACTTGTGCCCCGGCTTCACGTCGTCGTGGAACAGTCCGCCATAATCCACCACGCGCGTGATGAGGTTCACATCGTGCTTTACCGCGGCGGGCAACACCAGACTGCCGGGCCACGGTTCCAGCGGATTCAAAATGATCATCGCCCAATCGAGCAGCGGGCCGAAGCGCTCGAAACAAAGCAGAAGGTCGAGCGTGAAGCCGTTCGCCGGGCCGGGCGCGACGCCGATGCGGTCGGTGAGCTTTGCGTCGCGGAGTTTGTCCATCGCATTCCAGACCGCGTCGCTCGTGTAGCCGGTAAAATCCGGGTTGTGCAGCAGCAGGAGATCGAACTTGTCCGCGCAACAGCGGGCGATCGATTTCTCCGTGGCCATGCGCAAGTAATCGGCGAATTGATTTGGTGGACGGAGTTGCGGGTTGGTGAACCGTGGAAAACCTTTCGAGCCATCCCGTTTGCCGGAATAGAAATCGTGGCCGACCGCGCCGACGAGGCAATAGGAATCGCGCGGCAAACCGGCGAGCGCGCGTCCGAGCATTTCGTCGGCGGCGCCGTTGCCGTAAACGTCCGCGGTCATGAAGGTGCGGACGCCCTGCCGGTGGGCGTGTTGGATGACTTTGAGAAAGCGCTCCTCGCTCAGCGGTTCGCCAAAGTGCATGTAGCGTCCGCCGCTCCAGGTTCCGTAAGCCGTGCGTGTCAGGTCCATAAATCAGCAGGACAATGAAATCCAAGAGCGGGCCGGGTTGCAATGACGGTTTTGAGACCAGGTTACACGGCATTCGTTTATTTCCCCTGTTGCAGTTGCACCGACGCGTGGTTAAGGTTGGCGACTGTTTATGACCTTGACCGAGAAAATCCTGGCGCGCGCGGCAGGCAGAAGCCAGGCGCAGGCGGGCGACAATGTCTGGGTGCAGGCAGATGTCCTGATGACGCACGACGTCTGCGGGCCGGGCACCATCGGTGTGTTCAAGCGCGAGTTCGGCAGGGACGCGAAGGTCTGGGACCGGAACAAGATCGTCATCATTCCGGATCACTACATTTTCACCGCCGACTCGAAGTCGAACCGCAACGTGGATATTCTGCGGGATTTCGTAAAGGAACAGGACATCACCTACTTCTACGACGTGATTGACGATCCGAATGGCCACTGGGCGTTTGACGCGGCAAAGGGACAGCTCAAACGGCAGTATGGGTCGAATTTTGCGGGTGTTTGCCACACGGCGCTGCCGCAGAAAGGCCATACGCGCCCGGGCGAAATACTTTTCGGCACCGACTCGCACACCTGCATGGCGGGCGCGTTCAACGAATTTGCAACGGGCATCGGCAACACCGACGCAGGCTTCGTGATGGGCACTGGCAAGCTGCTCATCAAAGTGCCCGAGACGATGCACTTCCGGCTAGAGGGACAACTGCAGGCGGGGGTGATGGCCAAGGACGTCATTCTTCATTGCATCGGAGAAATCGGTTTCGACGGCGCGACATATCGGGCGATGCAGTTTGACGGCCCCGGCGCCGCGGGTCTTTCCATGGACGACCGCATGACGATTGCGAACATGGCGATCGAAGCGGGCGGGAAGAACGCCATTTTCGAGTTCGACGCGAAGACCGAGGAATTCGTGAACCATCGCACCCGCCTCAACGGAACTGACAGCAGTTATGAGCCGGTCGAACGGGACGCCGACGAACAATTCGTCTATGAACTCGTTGTGGACCTCACGAAGCTTGAGCCGGTCGTCGCCTGTCATCCCGATCCGGGTCAACGCAGGCTGGCGAAGGAAATGAGCGGCATCAAACTCGACCGCGCCTACATCGGCTCGTGCACCGGGGGCAAGACGAGCGACTTCCTGGAATTCGCACGCGTCGTTCAGGGCAAACACGTGATCATTGACACTTTTGGAGTGCCGGCGACTCCGGAAATCGTGCGCGACCTTCAATCGTCCCGTTGGGGCGCCAAGACGGTCTGGGAAATCCTGATGGATGCCGGCGTGCAAATGACCGAGAACGCCAGTTGCGCCGCCTGTTTGGGAGGACCAACCGACACGTTTGGCCGCATGAACACACCGATGAAGTGCATCAGCGCCACGAACCGGAATTTCCCTGGCCGCATGGGCCATAAGGAATCGCAGGTCTTTCTGGCTTCGCCGATGACCGTGGCGGCCAGCGCGCTCACCGGTAAAATCACCGATCCCCGCGAGTTTCTCAGTTGAAACAGCAGAACTATCATTGTCGTGTAATCCGGGCCGGTGAAGGCCATATGCTGCAATGGCGCGCAGCCCAATTATTCCGTTTGACAATCAGCTGTAAGCCCCTAGACTGGCGGCAATTCTAGTCGCGACAGAAACATAACCAGGAGCAAACTTTATGAAACAACGTGGAAGCTTTTCGATGGTGACAGCTTGGGTCGTTGCGCTGGTGGGGGCGTCCGCCTTTTCCTCTGCGCAAGCAGCTGAAGCCGGTAAGGCCGTCGTTCGTTCCATCCGCGGTCATGCGCAATACGCCGAGGGCGGGAACTGGCTGGATTTGAAAGTAGGACAGGCGCTCAAACCCGGATCCACGGTGCGCACCGCCAACGAGTCCCAGGTTGATCTGTTCATGGACCAAAACGGCCCGGTGGTCCGCCTCACGGAAAACACGACGCTTGGCATCGACAAACTGAATTTCGAAGCCACCGGCATTGACACGATCATCGAAACGCAACTCGATCTCAAGTCCGGCCGCATCCTTGGCATTGTCAAGAAAATGGCGGCGACCTCCAAATACGAAATCAAGACGCCGAACGGCGTCGCGGGGATACGCGGCACGGAGTATGTCGTTAACGCGACGAGCGATGTTTGCGTTGTGACGGGTTCAATGGTGGTTGTGTACGTAAAAGCCGACGGCACGGTGGTCACCCAGGTCGTCAACGCCGGTGAATGTTTCCACCCCTCGTCCGGCACGGTCGAACCGATTCCTCCCGATCAGCTTTCCAAGCTGGTCGCCGAAATCAACGATCTTCGCGGCGCACCGACGGCGGAATTGAAAGTTGAAGAACCAATCCGGATTTTCGTTTCACCGACGGCCGGCGACAACAGCTCGATCAAGCAGTAGCGCGATCACAGCGCGGCACTTTGCGCCCAAGGCAGCCTTGTGTTGCCTTGGGTTTTTTGTTAATGCCCTTTGGAGTTGAAGCCTCGCTCCAAGCCAAGTCTTGCCAGGTACCTGCCGGCCCTGATCGCCGCGGCGGTCATCGCCCTCGTCTGCATCCTCCAGGCACTCCCCAGTTTTTTTCCGGAATTCACTCTGCTCCGGAGATTGGAATGGATCACGTATGACTGGCGGGTGAAGCTGGCGGCAAACCGGACCGCGTCTTACGCGACCAACCTGCTGGCGGGTGTCTTCATCACCGACCAGGACCTGGAGGAGATGAACGATGGAACCTTCGGATACCACGAGAAATTTCCCTGGCCCACCCATTATTATGGAATGGTCGTTCGGGAACTCGCGAGACAAGGCACAACAACCGTGGGTTTCGATATTCTCTACGGTCTCCTGGATCCCAGGGCAACCGTCGAACTCCCTGACGGAACAAAGGTCCTGTCGGACCATTTTTTTGCGTCGCAACTCCAACAAGCAGGCAACGCGGTGCTCGCGGCCGAAGTGGAGGGCGGGCTGTTCCCGGCGGAGCTGTTTCGGACCAACGCGACCGCCCTCGGAAATATCTTCACGCAAAGGGATTCCGACGGCGTTCTGCGGCGGGTCAAAGCGTTCAGCGAACATCGTGCATGGCATCCAGAAATACTCAGGCGGGAGCGCGCATTGAACCTGGACCTGACGCGCTTCCGACTTGAGCGCGCCCGCATGGTATTTCCCCGGACCGACGGTGAGCCTCCGTTCGAGATTCCGTTGAACGTGGACGGTTCGCTCCACCTCGACGAGTTGACCGGCGAGAAAACCTCGACGCCACAGCTCCCCTATGTGACGGAGCGCATCTGGAACCTTGGAATCGTCCTCGCCGCCCGTGAACTGGGCCTTGATCTCAACACGGCGGTCATCAAACCAGATCAAATCATTCTGCGTGGCCCCGGCGGAGTGGAACGGAGAATTCCGACGGACAAACAGGGATTCTTTTACATCAATTGGAGCCTCAAGCACACGGATGCGCGCATCGAGACGGAACGGATCGCTCCGTTGATCCGCGCCGATTATTGGCGGCATTGGCAACCACTGGGCGATACGAACACGGTGGCGCGCTTCCGCGGGAAACTGGTGGTTATCGGCTCGACCGGAACCGGCGGCAACATCGCCGATCTGGGCGCGACGCCCCTGGAGGACAAAACGCCACTGGTCATGAAACACCTGAACGTCGCCAACTCGATTATCACGGGGCGGTTCATTCAGACCTGTTCCGATCCGTTTTCGTTTTTGCTGATTGCCCTGTTGGGCACCGTATCGGCTGTGTTGACCTGGAAAACACGCGCCATCCTGTCGTCGCTTCTCGTTGTTCTCGTGATTGCGTTTTATATCTGGGTGGCCGTTCTGCTGTTCGATCATCACCGTTATTGGCTGCCCACGGTATTACCGGTCGCGGGCGCGTGGTTCATGACTCACGTTTGCCTGGTGACGTACCGGGTGCGCGTCGAACAGAAGGAAAAGCGCCGCATCAGGTCCATTTTTTCCAAAATCGTTTCGCCGGATGTTGTCAACGAGCTGCTCCAGGCAGAGGATGTGTCGCTAGGCGGGGCACGACGGAAAGTGACGGTCTATTTCGCGGATATCCGCGGATTCACCCGAATAACGGACGAGATTCAGGTCCAGGCCGACAACTACATCCGCGAGCATAAACTGCCACCGGCAGTCGCGGAGGCTTATCTGGACAAACAAGCGGGAGACTTGTTGGCCACGGTCAGCCTGTATTTGAGCGTAATCGCCGACACCATCAAAAAACACGGCGGGACGCTCGATAAGTATATTGGTGACTGTGTGCTGGCCTTTTGGGGTGCTCCGATCGCAAACGACCGGCATGCCCTGGATTGCGTGCGTGCTGCCATTGACTCACAGCGGGCCATTTACGAACTCAACC
The DNA here is from genome assembly GCA_035607015.1 of Candidatus Angelobacter sp. Classification (NCBI taxonomy): domain Bacteria; kingdom Pseudomonadati; phylum Acidobacteriota; class Terriglobia; genus Candidatus Angelobacter; species Candidatus Angelobacter sp. Next base: position 14,433 of record DATNDF010000207.1, read on the forward strand.
TCCGGCGCGCGGCGGAAAACAGCCGCCGGCAGAATGAAAACGCGACGCGCGTGGCTGCCGGGCAGCCGCCTTTGTCGATGCTCAACCTGCTCGCGCTCGGTTCCGGAATCAATACGGGCACAGTCACCGTCGGCTTGATGGGATCGGAGGCGCATTTTCTCAATTATACGGTCTTTGGACGTGAGGTGAATCTGGCCAGCCGGTTGGAGGGTGTTTCCGGGCGGGGCCGAATCATCATCAGCGAGACGACCTATCGAGAGATTCAGCGGCTTGACCCGGAACTGGCCTCAACGTGCATCCAGCTTCCGCCGCAGGAGGTCAAGGGATTCCGCGACGCGGTGAATATCTACGAAGTCCAGTGGCGGCAAATGGACACCGAGATGCAGGCGTATGACACCAGCATCCTGACTGCGGCCCGAGCCACGCCGCCAACCGACATCATCGCGCCGACCGGGAATTGATCGGTGCCTGTCTTGTTTTTGGGTGGGAATCCTTTCACCACCTGTTAGATTAGCTCCATGCGAACGGCGATTTATCCGGGGAGCTTTGACCCGCTCACCAACGGCCATCTGGACGTGATCGAACGAGCCTCCAAATTATTCGACCGGGTCGTGGTCGCCATCGCCATCAATGAAGACAAGCGGCCACTCTTCGCCTTGAAGGAGCGGCGCGAGCTGGTCTCGCAGTCCATCGGGCACTTGAAAAACGTCGAAGCAGACACGTTTGCCGGCCTGCTTGTGGACTACGTGGAACGGCGCTCCGGACAGGCAATCATCCGCGGTCTGCGCGCGGTATCGGACTTTGAATTTGAATTTCAACTCGCGTTGATGAATCGTAAGCTCAATGAGCGGGTGGAAACCATTTTCATGATGCCCAAAGACACCTATACCTTTCTGAGCTCGCGGATCGTGAAGGAAATCGCGCGGCTGGGCGGCGACGTCAGTGCTTTTGTGCCGCCGCAGGTTCGTGACGCGTTGACAAAAAAACTGGCGAAAACCCGCTGACTCCTGGTGCGGATCGAATATGCCATTGCTGATCAACCTCCGGCATCTGGAACACGACAATGTGACCCTGCGCGGTGACTTGCCCGCGCAGGAACTGGATCTGGACGGGATTGACGAACTCATCCGGCTTGCTTCGCCTTTGCAACATGACCTGGTCGCCGAGCGGCATGAGCGAGCCATATTGGTGCAGGGTCGTCTTTGCGTTTCCCTCGCCTGCGAATGCGCGCGTTGTTTGAAGGCGTTTGAACACCGTCTGGAACTGGACGCGTGGTCGTGCCTTTTGCCGTTGGAAGGAGAGGACAAGGCATTCATTGACAACGATTGCGTGGACTTGACGCCCTATGTACGCGAAGATATTCTGCTCGCGTTTCCGCACCACCCGTTGTGCGAACCAGAGTGCCCCGGCCTGCCGCCGACGCCGCAAAATGAAACCAGGCAATCAAATGGCGCGGGCGCAGGTGCGGTTTTGCCCTCTGCCTGGGCCGAACTGGATAAATTGAAGATTTAGAAAGCGAATTTATGGGCGTACCGAAGCGAAAACCGTCGCGCAGCCGTCAACGCATGCGCCGTGCCTACAACAGTGTGCTGAAACTGCCCCAGTTGAGCACGTGTCCCCAGTGCGCGGCTCCTTATGTCCCGCACCGGGTTTGTCCCGCCTGCGGCTACTACAAAGGCCGGCAGGTTGTGACTGTCGAAGCCCTGGCCTGAGCCGGGGATTCGGAGCGCGGACGCGGGGTTTTCCTCCTGCGCTCGTTTGCCTTATGCGAATCGTGGTGGATGTCATGGGTGGCGACTGCGGATCCCAGGTTGTCATCGAGGGCGTCAAAGCCGCGCTCCACTCCTACGACAGCATCGCCGAACTTTACCTTGTCGGTGACGAAACCCAGATTCAGCCGGCAATGGCCCGGGTTGGCCTTCGCGATGGCCGCATCAAAATCGTTCACACAACGGAAGTGCTGACGATGGAAGACAAACCCGTTGATGTCCTCCGCAGGAAAAAGGACTGTTCCATGGCCCGTGCGATGGAACTCATGAAGCAAGGACTTGGTGACGCGATGATTTCACGCGGCAATACGGGCGGCTTGATGGCGGCCGCAACTGTCAAGCTGCGCCCGCTCGAAAACGTTGAACGACCGGCAATCGCAACCATCATTCCAACTCCGCGAAAATACATTCTTTTGCTTGATGCCGGCGCGAACGCGGAGTGCAAGCCGCAGCACCTCGCCCAGTTCGCCATCATGGGCAGTGTCTATTCGCGGGAAATACTCGGCAATCCCAATCCGCGAGTCGGCATCCTGAGCAATGGCAAGGAGGAGATGAAAGGGAATGATCTCACTCGCGAAGCACTGGAACTATGCCGGCACCTGGACCTGAATTTCCTTGGCTATGTCGAGGGCCACGACCTGTTCGACGACCACGTTGACGTTGTGGTCACGGACGGCTTCGTCGGAAACATCGTTTTGAAAACGTGTGAGAGCATGGGCAAGGCAATCCACGTGATGTTGGAAACAGAGTTGACCCGGAACCTTCTACGCAAAATCGGGGCTGTTTTCGCATACGGCGGGTTGCGTTCCATCAAACAACGCATGAATCCCGACAATTACGGGGGCGCGCCGCTGCTGGGGCTGAACGGCACGGTCATCAAGGCCCATGGTTCCGCGCGGTCGCTGGCCATCACCAACGCGATTCGCGTCGGTGCGGAAAGTGTCCAGCACGGCATTCACGATGTCATTACGAAGGAGATTTCCAAGGCCAAGGAACGGCTTGCCACCAGCAAAAACGCGGTTCAGACTGCCGCCGCATGAGTCCCCCCGTCGTCAAAAACCCCCGCGCAAAGCACGGATTTCGCAGCAGGACCTGCTCAATCACCTCGGTCGGCTCCTACGTGCCCGAACGGATTCTGACGAATGCCGACCTCGAAAAAATGGTGGAGACATCCGACGAATGGATCACCACGCGCACAGGCATCAAACAACGGCGCATCGCCGCGGCAAATGAATACACGTCCGACATGGCGGCCAAAGCGGCATTGCGCGCGATGTCGAAGGGCGGCATTTCCCCGGAGCAAATTGATCTGATTATCGTCGCGACAATCACCCCCGACATGCCGTTTCCGGCGACCGCGTGCCTGGTGCAGCAACGAATCGGCGCCTACCGCGCCGCCGCGTTTGACATCGAAGCCGCCTGTTCCGGATTCATTTACGCGCTCGAGATTGGCCAGCAGTTCATCATGTCCCGGACCTACGACACGGTGCTGGTCATCGGCGCGGAAAAACTGTCCTCCATCGTGGATTGGACGGATCGTAATACCTGCGTTTTGTTTGGAGACGGTTCCGGCGCCGCCGTACTGCAGAGCCGCCCGAACGCGCACGGTCTGCTGACGGCATGCATGGGGGCCGACGGGAACAAGGCCGATCTCCTTTCAATGCCCGGCGGCGGCTGCCGGTGTCCGGCAACCACAGAATCAGTTTCCTCCCGGCTGCATTTTCTGCGGATGGAAGGGAGGGAAACGTTCAAGAACGCGGTAAACGCGATGTACACGGCAGCACAGGAATCGCTCCGCCGATGCGAACTTGATGTGTCGCGTATAAAGTGCGTCATCCCCCACCAGGCCAACCAGCGCATTATCGAGGCCGTGGGGGAGCGCCTGGGAGCACGCCCCGAGCAGATCTTCGTCAATCTCGACAAATACGGCAACACATCCGCCGCATCGGTCGCGATTGCACTGGACGAAGTGGTGGAGAGCGGGCGCATTCAGCGCGGCGACCTGATTCTGTTGATGGTCTTTGGCGCGGGTTTGACCTGGGGTGCTGCCGTCATCGAGTGGTGAGCCATTTCGTTGACGGCAGGGCCAGTTGTGATACATTAAGCGAGCCTAACGACGAGCACATGAGCACAAGTAAATTCGACACTTCCGGCGTCTTCCAGCCTGTCACGATTAAAAGCGACCGAACCACCCTCAACCTGCCGCAGGCAGCGGTTCGCATTCGAAAAAACGGCATCGAGTTTAGATCACCGACGCCGATTCCTCCGTGGACCGAGATGACCGTTTCTCTGGAGTCCTCCCGCGAGAGCAGCAAGGTCAACTGCACGGGCATCGTCGTGGCGTGCGAGGGGAACCGGCATGTCGGATACGCCGTATCCATGTTGTTGATGAACCTGTCCCGCCAGTCGCAAGAGCGATTGAACCTGCTCGCCTACTCTCAACTGGCCTGAGTCGTGCTGGCTTTCCCGCCGACATGGAACTCTTTCACCGTATTCTGCAGACCGCTATCGAGGGCGGGGCGTCCGATATTCACCTCAAAGTCGGCTCTCCGGTCATCTTTCGGATAAACCGCCAGCTGGTCGCCGTCCAGGCTCCCACGCCCACATTGGATTGGATGAATGATGTCGTGGGACGCATCGCGCCGCCGCATCTGAAAAAGCGTCTCGAAGACGATCATGAAGTGGATTTCTCCTATTTCGTTCCCGGGATCGGCAGATTCCGCACGAACCTTTTCCAGCAGCGCGGGGAGTATTGCCTGGCGATGCGTTACGTCAAAACGAAAGTTCCAGGCTTCGAGGAGTTGGGATTGCTTCCCGTCTTGAGGAAAATAGCCGAGTCGCCGCGCGGCATTGTTCTCGTGTCCGGTCCTACCGGTTGCGGCAAGTCAACCACACTGGCGGCGATGGTCGAGCATATCAACGCGAGTTTCAAAAAGCACATCATCACGCTCGAGGATCCTATCGAGTTCGTGTTCGAAGACAACCAGTCCGTCATTGAACAACGTGAAATCGGGCTGGACACCCGGTCCTTCGAGCAGGGCCTCAAACACATCCTGCGCCAGGATCCTGACATCATCATGGTGGGTGAAATGCGCGATTCGATCAGTTTTTCAGCGGCAATGAGCGCCGCCGACACGGGGCACCTGGTCCTCTCGACGCTTCATACGACAAACGCGTCGCAGGCGATCGGACGCATTTTGGATTTCTTCAAACCGGACGAACGCGACCAGGTCCGCCGGCAATTGTCAGCCACTCTCCAGGCCGTGGTCTGCCAGCGGATGGTCAACACCATCACCGGCGGGGTCACGCCCGCATTGGAGATCATGATCAACACACCGACGGTGAAGAAGCTGCTGGAGGAAAACCGGCTGGAAAAACTGCAGGCCGCGATCGAAACCGGCCTCGATGACGGCATGCAGAATTTCAACCAGGCGCTCTACAATCTGGTCAAAGAACGAAAGATCAGTGAAAAGGAGGCGCTGGCGAAGGCGTCGAATCCGCAGACCCTCGAGATGAATTTCAAAGGCATCTTCCTCGACGAGGCGCGAAGGATCCTGACCTGATCACCACGGCGGGGCGACATAAAGCTCACCGCCTTCCAGGTGTTTGACGATCATCTCCACGGTGCGCTCAATCGCACCGCGGTTTTCTTGGACCACTTTCAACGCGTTCCTGCCCAGCGTAACGCGCCGGTGTTCATCTCCGATCAAATCTTCAAGCGCCTTCTCCAGTTCCACCTCGTCGCGCACTTGCACCGCCCCGTCCCCCTTCAGAAAGGACTCAACGATCGCCGTGAAGTTTTGCATGTTCGGGCCAAACACCACGGGTTTGCCGAAAGCCGCCGGTTCGATGGGATTCTGGCCGCCCGTGCCACACAGACTTTTGCCCACAAAAATCAACGTGGCATGCTCGTAAAAAAAGCGCAGCTCACCAGTGGTATTGACCAACAGGCACTCAACGTCACCGGGCCTGAGTTGGGTCGCTGCGGTTATTTCACTGCGATAGACAAACTTCACACCGCGGGCCTGCAACTGCTCGCCGACCTCCTTGCCTCGTTCGAAATGCCGCGGCACAAGAACCAAAAACAGATCCGGAAAACACCGCCGCAGACGGAGGAACTGGTCCGCCAGAGTGGCTTCTTCTCCCGCGTGCGTGCTGCCGGCGACCAGCAGTCGCGCCCTTTCGGGGACACCGAGCTGGCGCAGCATGATGGGAACGTCCAACAACCGGAGCTCGTCCAGTCTGGCCGCATCGAATTTCAAACTGCCAACCACCCGGACCGCTTCGGGCCGGCAACCCAGTTCGCGCAATCGGGCGGCATCGGCGTCGTTTTGAGCCCCGACGCCCGCGAACGACGCAAACAATGGCCGGAACAAAATGCCGAAGCGTTTGTAACCGCGGTAGGAACGGTCTGACAACCGGGCGTTCGTGAGGAATAACGGGATTTTTTTGTCACGCAGTCGCCAGATGAAATTCGGCCAGATCTCCGCCTCCACGAGAACGACCGCCTCGGGATGTATTGTGCTCAAGGCGCGATAAACGCATTTTTTACGGTCAATGGGGTAGTAGATTTTCCCGATGTGGGAAGGCAGCTTCCGTTGCAGTTCGCCCATCCCGGTCGAGGTGGTGGTGGAAACGACGATTTTGAGATTGGGCACGCGCGGCTCCAACGCCCGGATCAGTTGCGTGCAGACGTTGACCTCGCCAACGCTTACCGCGTGCATCCACAGGACGTGACGGTTCGTTAATGCCTGCTTGAACTTTGCGTCGTAGCGTCCAAAGCGCTGGCGAAAACCTTGCCGCCAGTTGCCTCGCCGCCACATTTTCAAAAAGTAGTAGGGCGCGGAAAGGGCGAAAAAAACCGAAAATAAGATGTTGTAAAGGGAGCGCATTGCCTCACCACGACCTGCCTGTATCTGTCACAGAAGTCCGCAAGGCTGCCAAGAAAAAATCGCGGCCGGGCGGTTAGCGGCGAAAAAAGATCCACCAGACGACCAACAACATCGGCACCATGCAGGGGAGCGTAAACTTGAAAATAAAGCCGAGAAATGACGGGGTGCGGACCTTCTGCTGAACTGCGATGGATTTGACCATGAAGTTCGGACCGTTTCCGATGTAGGTATTCGCGCCAAAAAAAACCGCGCCGATGCTGATCGCCAGGATGTAACTGTTGAATCGGGGATTCCCCAGCAGAAAGGCCACTTTGATGGCATCAATGCCGGCATTCCCCGCAGCCACATCGGTGACATGATACTTTTGGAGCGCCCTCACGGTCTGTGTGATCTCTTCCGCGTGAGGGCCGGCGACGGATGAAAGATCAAGCGGGTGGGTTTGCAGCAGATGTTGCACCTGTTGGACGACATCCGGGTCGATGAAGAGCCCGAAACCGGCGCTAAGAAAGCTCAGATAGGTCGGCGCATTATCCAGCACGCTGGAGAGCGCCCCACAGCCCCAGTAAAAAGTGGCCGGCGACGGCTCGCCAAGCTTCACGGCGTTGGCCTGGAGCCAGTCCAGCGCAGGCATCATGGTCGCAAAAATACCCACGAACAAGACGGCCACCTCCCGGACGGGGTGGAAGTCAAAATGGTTCGCTTCATGGATCGTCTTTCGCGTGGTAAAATAGGAGCCGAGTGCGGCGGCGATCATCAACGTCCCGCGCATGTAGGGGGGACCGCGCAGAAACACCGCGGCCAGGATCACGGCGAGAAAGAACAGGTTCGTCGAACCCTCAAACCGCCACGTGTCGGGTGGCGAGGCAAGCCGGGAACGGATTTCCTCCGGGGCCCGCCGAAAATTGCAAGAATCGATCACATAGAACATCGCCAGCATGATACCTACTGCTGTTGCCCACATCGGCCAGCAGTGTTCGGCGACCCACCAGAAAGGAATTCCCTTCAGGTAACCGAGAAAAAGCGGGGGATCACCGACCGGCGTCAGACATCCGCCGATGTTGGAAACGAGGAAGATGAAGAACACAACGTGATGGGCCGTGATGCGATATTTGTTCATCCGCAGCCACGGCCGGATGAGCAGCATGGACGCGCCGGTTGTTCCGAGCAAATTCGCAATCACCGCGCCGACGAAAAGAAAAACCACGTTTCCCCAGGGAGTGGCTTCTCCCTTCACGTTGATGTGGATGCCGCCGGAGACGACGAACAGCGAGCCGATCAACGCGATAAAGCTGAAGTATTCAAGTGTGGTGCTCCAGACGCGCGAGTATTCCCTCAGGCCAAAAAGGTAGTACGCCACCGTGACGGCGCCGAGGGCGTACGCAACTTTCGGATAATGTTTGTGCCACCAGCTTGCAAACAGCAGCGGACCCGATGCTATTCCCGCCAGCAGAACCCCGAAGGGAAGAATCATCCACGGGTTCGGATAGACAGGATGTTCCATTGAGCAAGGCTAGAAACTCGCGTGGAACCGGGTCAACCACAAACCAAATGGGCCGCCTGATCGGCTCGCTTCACTTTGTCGCCGATGAAAGGCGAATGCGGACGAACGACATGCACATTTCGCGCTCTCCGACGCAACGAGGTTCCAGCGCCGGACAAGTCCGCTTTACCCCTGGCACGACAGCGTGCGTAGGTCTGACTTTCATGTCGCCTCCGCCAGCAGGTTGTGGCTGCGACGACGAATGCTCGCTTGCCGCCGGGTTTGCACCCGTGCGCGCGCGACTTTCTCCTGAAGCAGTGCCGGGAACACAAGGAGTGGGTACGGCGTCAACCAGGCCAATGAGGCCGCATCATTGGCCGCGCGTCTTAACGCCACATTCAGCTCCGGACCTGAGTTCTCGTCCAGGAGACGCCGCAGCAGTCGCTGTTTGAGCCGTTCGAGTTCCGTTTCATGCGTTCCGCGAAACGGCACTGACGGCACCTCAAACCGCGTCTCAGGCGCAAACCGCGTGGGCACCCGTTTTTCGTGTTTGTTCATATCTTGCCTTTCGATGTTGAGCCGTGACTGCATGACGTTTGCCGAACAAAAAACCCGCGACTGCCTGGCAATCGCGGGTTTTTTGAAAATTCTTCGTTCCTCTATTTTAGAATATTCCTCCCGCATTGCCGACGGACCGGCGGCGACAACCGTGCCAAATCGGCATCAGTCTCTGGATGCGCGGGGCGCGCAGGCCGCTCCCGGCTTGAAACTTCATCTTCATGTTCATTGCGGACGCAAGAAACACCATTTGTCGTCCCGTGTCAAAAATTTTCCACCGGGGCGACGCGCGCGTCTTCGTAACGCGTTCCTTTTCACGTCGTTCACCACTGCGCGATGGCGCGGTCATTTGATTGTTCCACTCGAAAACGAGCTGTTGCCTCTTCAGCGCATTTGCGGTTTCGTTACCCGCGTGAACCTCAACTTCCGGCGCTTCGATTTGAAACTGGCACACCGTTGGACAATCGCCCGCAGCGTCCGTTCCGGCGGGGGTGGCGCCGATCTGGCCAGGGTGATCTTCGCCGAGCTGGCGGATTCAGACGGCACACTGGGAGTCGGCGAGGCCGCGCCTGCCTCGCGCTACGACGAGAGCGCCGACTCGGCGCTGGCCTTTCTGGCGCGCGTTGACCCTGATCGGATTTCTTTCGCGGACGTACCCGGGAGCATGAAGTACCTCGATTCGATTGGCCCGAAAAACATGGCGGCGAAAGCAGCCCTTAACATCGCCCTGCTCGACGGCGCGGCGCGGCGCGCCGGCAAACCCGTTTACGATTTACTTTCGCTCGGCTTTACTGAAAACAAGCACGTCACCTCCATCAGCATCGGCATAGACAGTCCCGAAACCATCCGGGTGAAAGTGCGGCACGCCGCGCAATACCCCGTGCTCAAACTCAAGGTGGGCGGCGCGACCGACAACGAGAATCTGGCGGCGTTGCGCGAAGTCGCGCCAACGAAACCGGTGCGCGTCGATGCCAACGAAGCCTGGCGGACGAAAGAGGAGGCGCTGCGGCAAATCGAGCGGCTGG
>DATNDF010000208.1 GCA_035607015.1 Candidatus Angelobacter sp.
ATCCGCTGTGCGCGCCAAGACATCGGCATACCTCTGCGAGCTCGTGGACTTCTGCGCGGACCTCGGCGGCGGGGTCGTCGTGTTCGGCTCACCCAAACAGCGGAACATTCCCGACGGGGTCACGCCCCGCGCGGCGCTGGAATGGGCCACAACGGCATTTCACGAGCCGGTCAGGCGGGCCGAAAACCGCGGCGTGACGATTTGCTTCGAGCCGCTGGCGGCCACCGAAACCAACTTTATCAACACGGCGGCCGAGGCGATCCAATTCGTGCAGCAATTTGGCTCGCCGCAGTTCAAAATCATCCTCGACGTGAAGGCGATGTGCGCGGAGCCAAAGCCGATCCCGCAAATCATTCGCGATTCCTGGCCGCACTTTGCCTACTTTCATGCAAACGACCGGAATCTGAAGGGCCCCGGCTTCGGTCAGGTGGATTTCAAACCGATTGCCGCGGCGTTGAAGGAGGCCGGTTACGACGGTTTCGTTTCGGTGGAAGTGTTCAACTACGACGAAGGCCCGGAAGTGATCGCGACGAAGAGCCTGGAGTATTTAAGGCGGACTTTTGCGGCGGCCTGAATATGCGAATCCCCGGGCGCGAATATGTTCAGTGCGCCGCCACTCGGGGCTTGCCGCGCCGGACCCGTTTGAACAGAAATACCAGCGGAATGCACGCGATACAGAGGAGTCCGAACAGGCGGAAGTTGTCCACGAAAGCCCAGAGTTTCGCCTGGTGAATCAGCTTGTCGTAAACCAGACTGTACGCCTGGAGAGTGGCAGCGACGGGACCGTGCTGGATGGCGACCGCTGCCCGGGTTGCAGCCAGTTGCTGCCTGAACGCCGGGTCGTAAGGGGTCAAATGCCCGACCATGAGCGCCTGGTGCGCCTGGGCGCCGCGTTCAAGCATCGTCGTCACGAAGGCGATGCCGACGCTGCCGCCGAGGTTGCGCATCAGGTTGAACAGGCCGGTCGCGTTGCCCATTTGTTCCTGGCGCAGATGCCCCATCGTCGCCGTCGTCAACGGCACAAAAATGAAACTGACGGCGACGCCGTTGAGCACGCTCGGCCAGAGGACGTTGGCCATGCCCATCTCGAGGTTGATATGCCCGAGCCAGAAGGAGGAAGCGGCGAGCAGAGCGAAGCCGATTGAAAGGAGCACCCGGTTGCGGACACGCCCCACGAGGCGTCCGATGATAAACGTGGTGATGAACGCGCCGATGCCGCGCGGGCTCAGAGCATAGCCGCTCTGGAGCGCCGGATATCCCATGAGTGTCTGCAAAAAAATGGGCAGCGCAGCCGTCGTGCCGTAAAGCACGGCGCCCACCAGCGTCATCAGCAGGAGGCCGATGGTGAAATTGCGATTTCCGAGGATGCGCAGGTCCACGATCGGATGCGCCACCAGGAATTCCCTGATGAAGAACGCAATCATGGCTGCCACCGAGATGACGGCAAACCAGGTGATCCATCGCGAGCCGAACCAATCCTCCTGCTGTCCCTTGTCGAGGATCACCTGCAATGTCGCCAGCCAGACGGCGAGCAGGGAAAACCCGATGAAGTCGATGCGCGCGGCCTTGTTTCGTCTGATGTAGGGCGGGTCTTCGACGAGCCACTGTGCCATGAACATCGCGGCGATACCCACCGGCAAATTGATGTAAAAAATCCAGCGCCACGAGTAATTGTCGGTGATCCAGCCACCGAGTGTCGGGCCGAGAATCGGCGCCACGACAACGCCCATGGCGAACACGGCCATGGCCACGCCTCGTCTGGCGGGCGGGAAGCTCTCCAGCAACACGGCCTGCGAAATCGGCAGCATCGCGCCGCCGCCTGCGCCCTGAAAAATCCTCGCCAGAATCAGCGAGCCAAGCCCGGCCGCCATGCCGCAGAACGCCGAAGCGAGGGTGAACAGGAAAATGCAAAGCACGAGCAGACGTTTGCGACCGAAGAAATTTCCCAGCCAGCCGGTGATGGGCAGGATGATCGCGTTCGAAACGAGGTAGCTGGTCAGCACCCAGGTCGCTTCTTCGGGTGTGACGGAGAGGTTGCCGGCGATGTGTGGCAGCGCAACGTTGGCGACGGACGTGTCGAGCACTTCCATGAACGTCGCCGCCATCACGGCCATCGCGATAAGCCACGGGTTGTGGCGCGGACGCCATTCCTGCCCTTGCTCCAGGTTCGCCGACATCGCCGTCGTGCTACGGGTTCCCGGGCAGGCGATTGTTGATCCGCGCCGCAGCGATCCGAGCGCCAAAACCAACCGCGACCGCGAGCAGGGCCGCGATCAACGCCACCGTCCAGCGCGGGACGATCTCATCTTTGACGCGGACGCTCGCCAGCACGGACATGCCCGGCCCGATGACGCGCTCCGCATCAATCGGCTCGTCGAACAGTATCTTGACAGGCACACGCTGAACCACCTTGACGAAATTGCCGACGGCATTTTCGGGTGGCAACAGGCTGAACCGCGAGCCACTGCCTGCCTGAATGCTGTCCACGTGGCCATGAAAATAGCGTCCGGGCAGCGCTTCAATCTCGATATCCACTGCCTGGCGAGGACGGATGTGCGCGAGTTGGGTCTCTTTGAAGTTGGCGATCATCCACAGGTCGTCGGGGACAATCGCGAGCAACGTCTGACCGGACTGCACATAGCTGCCCGCCTCGACCGACTTGCGCGTCACGCGGCCATCGCATGGGGCGAATATTTTTGTGTAGGACAGGTCCAGTTCGGCGGAATTCACGTCGGTCTGCGCCTGTTTGATCTGTGCCTGGGCCAGTTCGACGACCGTCTTCGCGGCGGCGAGCTGCGCCCCGGCCTCGGCAACCTTGGAAGCCTCCTCGATTGCCTTTTGCTCGTCCGCTTTCCACTTCGCGTCGGTCTCTTTGGTTGCTGACTGGGCATGATCAAACTCCTGCCGTGAAATAGCTCCATCGTTGAAGAGCTGCTGGCCTCGATTGAAGTCGGCCCCGGCGCGCGCAGCAACCGCCTGCGAAGCGTCGGCCTCGGCGCGCGCTTCTTTCGCGCTGGCTTCCGCCGTGTCCACCTTTGCCTTCATCAGATCAAAGGCGCTGAAGACGGTTTTGAGATTCGCGTCACTCGTCTGCGCCGAGGCGCGTTTCTGCGCCAGCCGCATCTCGTAGTCGCGCGGGTCAATCTCGACAAGCAGCCCGCCGCGTTTGATGAGTTGATTGTCCGCAACATGCACTGCGGAGACCTGACCGGAGATTTTTGGGGCAATGGAGACGACATGCGCTTCGATAAACGCGTCGTCCGTCGTTTCGTGGGTCAAAGAGTCCATCACAAAACCCAGACCCCAGTACAGCAGCAGCGTGAGGGCAACAAGTCCCGGCCAGGGGAGCCACTTCGACTTCCTGTTCCCCCGGGTCGCCTTCGTTGCCACCGACCCGGTCAGAACTCGATCCGGTTCTTCATCCAGGGTTGATTTGTCAGTTTTCATCGATATTCGCACCGGAATCGCCAAAGCCCCGGCGAGTGAACACTGTTGCGCCGCTAATTCGTTTGCGCGGGGATTGAGGCGGGAGCGACGCTTCGAACGGCGGCTCTTTTGGCTGTCCGGCGGCGGAAGACGGACCACCACCTGCCTCCGCCCCAATCGTCAAAAATGGAGTAACTTACCGGCGTTACCAGGAGCGTCAACAGGAGGCAGAGCATTTGTCCCCCAATGATGACCTTGGCCATCGAGGCGCGCCCCCCGGAACCAGGGCCGGTCCCGAGCGCGATGGGGATCATCGAAGCCACGAGCATCATCGTCGTCATCAGGATCGGCCGCAAACGCGTGCGGTTGGCCTGCAGGATCGCCTCCTCCCGGTCCATGCCCCGGGCGCGCAGCGTGTTTGTGTAGTCGATCTGCAGGATGCCGTTCTTCTTCACAATGCCGAACAGCATGAACAGCCCGAAGATGGCGTAGATGTTCAGCGGCTCGTTCAATGCAATCATCGTGACAAGCGCAAAGGGCAATGAAAGCGGCACGGCCAGCAAAATCGAAACCGGATGGACGAAATGCTCGAACTGCGCGGCAAGAATCATGTACATGAAAACCATCGCCAGTCCGAACGCGATGAGAAAATTCTGGAACGTCTCGACCAGTTGCTTGGCGCGCCCCGTAAAGATCACCTGATATTCCGGCGGGAGGTTCATCCCTTTGAGCACATCCTTGACGCTCTGCACCGCGTCCGCGAGCGGATAACCCGGCCCAAGGTTGCCCACGATGGTGACTTTGCGCTGGCGCTGGAACCGGTCGATCTGATTGGGGCCGCGCGCTTCCTCGAGCTTCACAAAATTCGCGAGTTGCACAAGCGAGGCTTCCGAAATATTGGCGTTGGTTTGCAGCGGGAAACGCGCGCCGTTGCCCGCGCGCATCATGATTTCACCGAGCGCCTCCTGCGTGTCGCGGTCATGCGCCCCGGCGCGCAGCCAGACATCATATTGATCGTCCGCCTCCTTGTAAGTGCCGACAATGTCGCCGCCCACCAGCGTATGCAAGGTGTTGGCGATGTCCGTCACGCGCAGGCCAAACGCCGCGGCCTTGGCGCGATCGAGATGGACCTGCAGTTCGGGCTTTCGGTTTGAGAGCGTGGTGTCCACGTCCACCACGCCCTTGTTCGGGCGCAGCCTGCCAATGATGTCGTCCGCGTAACCGGCAAGTTTGTCCAGGTCCGGACCCAGCAGATTGAACGACAGGTCGGAATTGCGGCCCCCGGTGCTGATGTTGGAAATCAACTGCACGCTGGAGCGCACGTCGGGATAGTCGCCCAGAAGCCTCCGCGCAATGCCCATCGCTTGAAACTGCGACCAGCGCCGTGTCCGGCCGAACAACGTGGACCAGAATCCGCCCAGCTCCGGGAGCCGGCAGTAGAGTGTGGCCAGGGTCACGTCGCCTTCCGCCTTCCCGACGCGCCCGGAGGTCTCGCCAATCGTCGCCAGCGTGTCGGTCACCGCCGGCTGGCCGTCGATGCGAGCGGCCTTCAACCGCCGCTCGATTTCAGCGCAGACGTCGGCGGTGCGCTCGAGTGTGGAGCCTTCCGGCGCCTGCAGAGCTATCTCGAACTCGCTGGCGTCGTCCTGCGGCAGAAAAGTGAACTTGGTGAGTTTGCCGAGGGCGGCCAGCGAGAGCACGCACAAGCCCGCGCCGCAAACAATGACCCAGCGGTGATGCAGGCTCCAGCGCAGTACCTCGAGATACCGGCCCGACAGCCAGCGCAGCAGCGCGCCGCCGTGCGCCTTTTTCTCGCGAACCTTTTCGTCGTCGGTGTGTCTCAGGAATCGCGACGCCAGCATTGGCGTGAGCGTAAATGACACGAACAACGACACCAGAATGGCGAATGCGACGGTCACACCATAACTCGAGAAAAACATGCCGGTGCGGCCTTTCATGAACGCGAGCGGCAGAAAAATGACGACCAGCGAAAGGGTCGTCGCCATGACGGCCAGCGCGATTTCGCGGGTCGCATGGCTCGCCGACCGCATCGCGGACCAGCCCTTTTCCTCCATCGTGCGATGGATGTTTTCGAGCACAACGATGGCGTCATCAATCACGATGCCGACGGCGAAGACCATCCCCAGCATCGTGAAATTGTTGAGGGTGTAATTCATCGCCCGCATCAGCGCGAACGTGGCGACCAGCGACGCCGGAATGGCCACGGAGGCGATGAGTGTGCCGCGCCAGTCGTGGAGGAAAAAGAAAACCGTCAGCGCGACGAGCACGGCCCCCATCAACAGGTGAAAACTGACCTCGTGCAGCGAGCGTTTGATGAACCGTGACTGGTCGCGGATGATCGTCAGTTTGAAATCACCGGGGATGACCGGCTCCAACGTCCTGAGCTTCGCTTTGACCGCGTCGATGACCTTGACCGTGTTCGATCCCGACTGCTTGCGCACGACCAGTGTCACGGCGTTCACCCCGTTGAGCCGCGACAAGGACCGCGGCTCCTCGACCGAATCCGTGACCTCCGCGATTTCACTGAGTTTGATCGGCTGCGGTCCCACGCTGGCAACGATAAGGTCATTGAAATCCCGGACGGTGCGCATCCGCCCCAGCGTGCGCACAACCAGTTCACGCGTGCCCTGGTCCACGCGGCCCTCGGGCACCTCGAGATTCTGCTGCTCCAGCGCCGTGCGCACGTCTTCGATCGTAAGGCCGCGGGCGCGGAGCCGGTCGATGTCCACGGCCACCTGCACCGCGCGGACACGGCCGCCGACCATGATCACGGCGCCCACATCCGGCACCGTCTCGAGGATTTGCTTGATCTGCTTGTCCACGATATAGGTGATCTCCTTCAAGTCACGCGGGGCGCTCACGCTGATGGACATGACCGGCACGGCGTCGAGGTCGAATTTGTCGATGATCGGCGGATCGGTCCCCTGCGGCAGTTGTGAAAGGATGGTGTTCACCTTGTCACGAACGTCCTGCGCGGCGATATCGCGATTGCGTTCCAGGAAAAACTGGATGTTGATGCGCGAGACGCCTTCAGTGGTCGTGCTGCTCAACTCGTCAATGCCCTGGACCGTGTTGATGATTTCCTCGAGCGGCTTGGTGACGCTGGTTTCCATTTCCTCCGGCGACGCGCCGCGCAGCGTGGTGGTGACCGTGACGATGGGCAGTTCGACGTTTGGAAACTGGTCCACGCCGATGCTTTTAAGCGAGAACCAGCCGAGCACGACAAAAAACAGGTTGATCATCGTCGCGAACACCGGTCGCGAAATGCACAGGTCGGCGATGCCGAGGCCGCGCGACGTCACGGGCGAAGAACCGGCCCCGGGGCGGTTGGCTGGGGGCTCCGCGTTCATGGGACCGCCCTTGTGGAAAGGGTGGCAGACAGGAAAGGCCGCCCGACGGTACGGCGCGGGCCACCATTCTCAATTCGGATGTCTTTCGTCATTTGCAATTCAAGTTCTCCATTCGGGGCCGCAAACCTTGTCACTCGGGTGCAACACGGACCTGGTTCTCCGCTTCGGCTTCTCGAAGGCGCACTCTCGCGCCGTCGTGCAGCTTGCCCAGCCCGCTCGTGGCGACGATTTCTCCGGCCTTCAAGCCGGACAACACCTGCTGAAGCCCGTTCTGAATTCGTCCCAGCTCAACCGCGCGCGCGCGCGCGATGCCATTCTCGATCACAAAAACCTTGGTGACACCGGCGAACGTGTTCACCGCATCAATCGGAACCGCCGGGGTCGGCACGCCGCGCTCGACGATCAACTGGCCGCGGGCGTAGGAACTCGCCTTGAGTTTGTGGTCGGGATTCTGCACGAGCGCGCCGAAGGGAAATGCGCGCGTGGCCAGGTTCACCGCGGGACTGATCAAATAGACGCTGCCCTCGAACATCTGGTTGGTGCCGTAGGCGTCCACCCAGAATATCACCTGCTGCTGCTTGAGCACTTTGCCCGCGTGGCTTTCCGGCGCCTGCACAATGTACTTCAGAACGTTGTCGTTGACCGCGCGAAACAGTGGCGCGCCCGCCTTCACGTAGTCGCCGGCGTTGCCGATGCGCTCGGCAATCGCCGCGTCGAACGGCGCCTTCACAAAGGATCGCTGGAGGTTCAGTTGCGCGACCGCGTTCGCCGCCTCGTCGGCCTTTACCTGCGCGCTGGCCTGTTCGGCGGCGGCAACGGCCGCATCCAGATCGCTCTGCGACGCGATGTTGCTGTTGCGCAATTCCTGGGCGCGTTTCAGATTCTGCCCGGCATTGTCCGCGCTGGCCTTGGCCTTGGCCAGGTTTGCCGCCGCTTGATTCGCGAGCGCCGCGTAGGTGGTCGTGTCAATGCGCGCGAGTTCCTGCCCGGCGGTCACGCGATCGCCAAAATCCACCAGCGTTTTCTCCACCTTGCCCTCGACCTCGGCGCCGATCGTCGCCTCGTCCTTTGCGTAAAGCGTTCCCCAGACATCAAGGGTGCGGTCCATTGGCGCAACCTCGACTTTCGCCCAAGTCACGGGAACGGCGGCGTCTGCCTCGCGCGTCGCACGGTCGCCCGCCGGTTTCGAGCAGGAGACCGTTGCGGTCAACGTCAAGGTCACGGCCGCCGTCCAACATTGGAGAAAGGCGTTTTTCATCACCTGGAGATACCAGCGTCCCTTTGGCTCGCGATCATTTGCCCGCCATCCGGACTGTGACCGCCAGCGCGGGTAATGCGACGAAGTTCATCATGTTCCTCCGGTCAACTACCGCTTCCTGCCGGCGCCAGCGAGAAACAGCGCCACGCTCCGTTCTGCCGTTTTGCGGTCCAGTTTGCAATCCGGCAGGAGCAGATGCGCCATGATGTAAATGTTCAACTGGCCGAAGATGCCGAAGGCGAGTTCCTTGCTGTCAAATCGGCGATCCAGCTCGCCGGTCGCCTGCCCGCGCTTCACCAGCTCGTGAATGAACTCGAAATTGCGGCTGCATTTGTCGAGGGAACGAATTTCTGACGGCAGCTCACCGGGCGCCGCAAACGCGGTCGCAAATGAAATGCGCATCAGGTCGCGGTTGTTCTGGAGGAAATCGAACATCGCCGCGATAATTTCCACGAGTTTTTCCGCGACCGTCGCGCCCTGTTGCGCCGCCACCTGCATCCGCCGGAACCGCTCGTCCAGAGCGTAATCCACCAACGCCCGGTAAAGCTCCGCCTTGTTGCCGAAATAGTAGTACAGAGTCGGCTTCGTGACTTTCGCCGTCTCGACGATGTCCTGGACGGAAGCGCCCTCGTATCCGCAATGGGCGAATTTCTTCAGCGCCGCGCGGAGGACCGTTTGCCGTGTATTGGAGTCGGTTGCGACCATGGGCTACCGAACGGTAGGGAGGGGCCCGGAAGGCGTCAACGGATTTCAACTGCGGAAGATGATTGAAACGCGCCCCGGATTTTTCTAGCCTCCGCTCGTCCGCGAGCTGCCCGACGGCGAGAGATGGCAGAGGTGCGGCGGGCGGTCAACCGAAACGCTTATGAAAAAGTGGCATGAAGAAATCCTGTCCGCCGCGTGGCCCGCCCTGCTGGCCGCGCTCACTCTGTGCGGTTGCAGCAAGGATTCGAGCAGCGGCGGTGCCTCGGCCAACACGATCAAAGTGGGCGAATTTGCCTCGCTGACCGGCAAGGAGGCCGCCTTCGGGCAGTCTTCACATAAAGGGACCGCGCTCGCAATCGACGAAATCAACGCGTCTGGCGGTGTGCTGGGAAAAAAGCTCGAACTGATCACCGAGGACAACCAGACCAAGGCAGGCGAATCGGCGACCATCGTTCGCAAGCTGATCTCCCGCGACAAAGTGGTGGCAGTCCTCGGTGAAGTGGCATCCGGCCGTTCCCTTGAAGCGGCCCCCATCTGTCAGGCGAACAAAATTCCGATGATTTCTCCATCCTCGACCAATCCGAAAGTGACCGAGCAGGGTGATTACATCTTCCGCGTGTGTTTCATTGATCCATTTCAGGGGACGGTAATGGCGAAATTCGCCAAAGATACTTTGAAGGCAAGGAAGGTTGCAGTCCTGTCCGACGTCGCGGCACCTTACAGCGTCGGCCTGGCTCAATTCTTCAAGGAACGCTTCACCGCCGACGGCGGCACGATTGTTGCCGAGCAGAAATTCAGCAGCGGTGACAAGGATTTCAAAGCACAGCTCACTGCCATCAAGGCAGCGAATCCGGAAGCCATCTTCGTACCCAGCTACTACACCGAAGCGGGTCTCGTGGTGCTTCAGGCGCGGCAACTCGGCATCGACGTGCCGTTGTTCGGCGGAGACGGCTGGGAAGCTCCCGAACTGATCCAGATTGGCGGTCAGGCACTGGAAGGCTGCTACTATTCCACTCATTACTCGCCCGAAGACCAATCACCGGCCGTGCAGAAATTCGTGAAGACATTTCAAACGAAATACAACGGCGAAACTCCCGACGCCATGGCGGCGCTCGGTTACGATTCTGCGATGGTACTGGCCGACGCCATAAAGCGGGCCGGCGGGACTGATGAGCCGAGACTACGGGACGCGATTGCCGCCACGAAGGACTTCTCGGGCGTCACTGGAAAGACGACCCTCGACGCGAACCGTAACGCATCAAAATCGGCCGTCATCATCACGGTCAAGGATGGCAAGTTCAAATACGTGGAAACCATTTCGCCGTGAGCCTCATGGCGGCCAATGATCGCCGTGTTTTTGATTGCGCCAGCGGTTTTGCGACTGCCGCCAAATGACCGAATTCCTGCAACAACTCATCAATGGCCTTTCGCTCGGGGCCATCTACGCGTTGATTGCGCTGGGATACACGATGGTTTATGGCGTGTTGCGCTTCATCAACTTTGCCCACAGCGAGGTGTTCATGATCGGGGCGTTCGCAGGCCTTTATCTGGCGCGACTGTTTTCCGGACAATCGTTTGCATCCGGCCTGGCAGTGTTGTTTGTCGCAATGGCCATTTGCGCCGCGCTGGGGATTACCATCGAGCGACTTGCCTACCGCCCGTTGCGCCGCCGGTCAACACTTACGGTACTCATCACCGCCATCGGCGTGTCGCTCTTGTTACAAAACTCGGGCCAGCTCATTTTCGGCGCGAACCCGAAATCATTCCCGAAACTGTTCGTTCAAAAAAACTTCGCCCTGCCCGGTCACCTGGTCGTTTCCAGCGATCAGCTGGCGGTTTTTGGAATAACGATTGCACTGCTGTTCGGGCTGCAATACATCGTGCTGCGCACGAAGATCGGCACGGCCATGCGCGCCCTGTCGTTCAACGCGGTCGCCGCCTCGCTCGTCGGCATAAACATCGACCGCGTGATCTCGTTCACCTTCGGACTCGGCTCCGCGCTGGCCGGGGCCGGCGGCATCCTTTACGCGATGAATTATCCTTCGATCGACCCGTTGATGGGCACGTTGCCGGGCCTCAAGGCCTTTGTCGCCGCCGTGCTCGGCGGCATCGGTAACATACCCGGCGCGGCCCTGGGTGGCATGGTCATTGGCATCGTCGAGACTTTCGTCGCGGGGACTGCGTGGTCCACGTATCGCGACGCCATCGCGTTCGCGGTATTGATTCTGATCCTGTTGTTCAAACCCGCCGGCCTGCTCGGCAAGGTGCAGGTGGAAAAAGTCTGATGCCCGCGCGTTCCCAACTGGTTCTCCTCGGCGCGATTCTTGCAAGCCTGCTTGTATCGCTCGCTTCGTCACACATAAATCCCTACTTCCTCGATGTCACAATCACCGTTGGGATCAATATCATTCTCGCAGTCAGCCTCAACCTCATCAACGGTTACACGGGCCAGTTCTCCCTCGGCCATGCGGGGTTCATGTCGGTGGGCGCCTACGCCGCGGCGGTCGTTACGACCAATTTTGGCACAAAGCTCCTGCCCCTGGTGGGAGGACAGACCTGGATTTTGTTTCCGCTGGCGCTGTATGCCGGTGGATTACTGGCCGCGGTCGCCGGGCTGCTGGTGGGCGTCCCTTCGCTTCGTCTGAAAGGCGATTACCTGGCGATTGTGACGCTGGGGTTCGGCGAAATCATCAAGGTCATTTTTCAAAACGTGGATGCCATCGGCGGCGCGCGGGGAATGATCGGCATCCCCGCCTACACGAATATTTTTTGGACCTTCGGCATCGTCGCGCTGACCATCTACGTCACCTGGGGATTGGTTCATTCTACTTTTGGGCGCGGCTTCATCGCCGTGAACGACGACGAGGTTGCCGCGGAGGCGATGGGGATCAACACCACGAAATACAAGATCATCGCCTTCGTCGTCGGCGCGTTTTTCGCGGGACTGGCGGGCGGTATTTACGCGCATTTCAAACAATACCTCGCCCCCAATGGCTTCGATTTCAACAAATCCATCGAAATAGTGGTCATGGTCATCCTTGGCGGGATGGGCAACAACGTCGGCGTCATCATCGCCGCCATTTTGCTGACGGTACTGACGGAAACGTTGCGACGATTCGGCGATTACCGGATGGTGCTCTACTCCGCGCTGCTCATCGTGCTGATGCTGACGCGGCCCCAGGGGCTGTTCGTCTGGCCGCCCTGGAAAAAAAAGGCCGCCTAGCGCAATGGAAACGGCCTCCAATCCGCACCCGCCGACGCTGCTGGAACTGAACGCCTGCACCATTCGCTTCGGCGGCCTGACAGCCGTCTCGGAGCTTGATCTGCGCATCGGCTCGAACGAGCTCGTCGGGCTCATCGGTCCGAACGGCGCGGGCAAAACCACGGTGTTCAATCTTGTCACCGGCGTTTATCAACCGACGGGCGGCAGAATTCTTTTTGACGACTTCCCACTGGTCGGACTCAAGCCCTACGAGATCACCGCCCGCGGGATAGCGCGGACGTTTCAAAACATCCGCCTGTTTCCGTCGCTAACCGTGTTCGACAACGTGCGCGTGGCGTTGAGCCTGCGCATCACCAGCGGCATTTTGCACGCGCTGGGACGCGGGCGGTCCTTTCAAGAGGAGGAAGGGAACGTGGCCGCGCAGGTGGTGGAAATGCTCGAGATTTTCAAACTGGGACGGTTTCGCGACGCGATGGCGAAAAGCCTCCCGTACGGAGACCAACGCCGCCTGGAAATCGTGCGCGCACTGGCGACGCGGCCGAAATTGCTGCTGCTCGACGAACCGGCCGCCGGGATGAACGCAACCGAGAAAGTCGAGTTGATGAAACTAATCCAGTTCATCCAGGACAAATACAAGATCGCCGTGTTGCTGGTGGAGCATGACATGCAGGTGGTCATGGGCATTTGCGAACGCATCGCGGTGCTCGACTATGGCGTGAAGATTGCCG
Organism: Candidatus Angelobacter sp.; assembly: GCA_035607015.1. Taxonomy (NCBI): domain Bacteria; kingdom Pseudomonadati; phylum Acidobacteriota; class Terriglobia; genus Candidatus Angelobacter; species Candidatus Angelobacter sp. Next base: position 12,712 of record DATNDF010000208.1, read on the forward strand.
AAGGCTCGCCCGTGCAAGTGCGCAGGGATCCGAAGGTGATCGAGGCGTACCTTGGCGAGGAGCACATCGCCGCGGATTGAAACCATGCTTGAAGTCAAGAATCTGACGGTCAATTACGGCGCCATCACCGCGCTGCGGGGCATTTCACTGACCGTGAAGCAGGGGGACATCGTCACGTTGATTGGCGCAAACGGGGCGGGCAAAACGACAACTCTCAAAACGATTTCCGGTCTGCTGCGGGCGCAGTCCGGCGAAATCCTGTATCAGGGACGGAACATCACGCGGCTGCGAGCGCACCAGATCGTCAAACTCGGCGTCTCGCACGTGCCGGAAGGACGGATGATTTTCGCCAATCTCACTGTGTTGGAAAATTTGCAGATGGGGGCCTTTCTGCGGACCGACAAGGCGGCCGTTCGGAGCGAGATGGACTATGTGTTCAACATTTTTCCGCGCCTGCGCGAGCGCGTGAAGCAGGTGGCGGGCACGCTCTCAGGCGGCGAACAGCAAATGCTCGCCATCGGGCGCGCGTTGATGAGCAAACCGAAATTTCTCATGCTGGACGAGCCGTCGCTGGGGATTGCGCCGTTGCTGGTGAAAACGATATTTGAAAAAGTCGTCGAGATCAACCGGCAGCACGGCATCACGATTCTGCTGGTGGAACAAAACGCGAACCTCGCCCTTGAAATGGCGCGTTACGGTTACGTGCTGGAAACCGGCCGGATGATCCTGCACGACGCGTCGGCCGTGTTGCGCCAGAATCCGCAGGTGAAAAGCGCCTACCTGGGTGGTGTCTGAGACGGGCCGGCGCGGGTGATTCACCGACAATCAATGTCGGAAGTACGGGTCGAAATAAAGCTTCTGCTGCGCGGCCGTTTGAATGTCGCGAACTTTTCGGTCGCGCATCGCTTCGAGGTGTCCGTCAATGAAGCTGAGGTTCACCCGGCCGTCGTGAGTGACGAAATGCCCGTTGAGCGCGGTGCCCTGCGGTTTGAAGCTTGCGTTCCTCATTGTTGCCGGGTCCTCGTTCACCAGGAGGATCTTCTGAGTAGGACCAACAACGTTGGCAATTTTGACGCCTTCCGGAAAGGCTTTCGTTAAATCCGTCGTCGGATCCAGTTCTTCGTTCATGCTGAAATTGACGCGCAGCGCTTCACCGAGCGGCCCGGTGCTCGGGCACCGATAAATCCGGTACGTACCCGCATAGCTGTCGTGATAAGGCAACATTCGGGGAAAGGTGGTCGCATAGCTGAATATCGAGCCGGACTCTGCATGAAATCCGAAACCGGACCTCTTCCACATCACCGGGTTGTTCGGAAACGTGTCCGATTGGCCGCCAAAGACCCAGTCCGGTTGCCAGTTTCTATCCACATCTCCGGGCCAGGGCAGATAATCAGTGTTGTCGTCCGCGTACAAAGTGACGGCCAACGCGAGCTGGCGCATGTTGTTTCGGCAGACCGACGAGCGCCCCTGCTCTTTCGCCTTGGTCAGGGCGGGCAAAAGCAATGCGGCAAGCATCACGATGATGGCGATGACCACCAGCAACTCCACCAGCGTAAAACCGGCCCGGACATCGCCGAAAAATGCGGATGGCTGGCACCTGATGCGCTCGGTTCGCGATGCTCTGGGTTGCATTCGGATATGGGCTTCGATTGACTAATCCCATTATCCGTTAGCGTATGATTCTTTGCAAGCGCGCGTTTGGCGTGGAAAATACGTACGATCGATTTAAAACTCCTGCGGCATGGTCTCCAACGGCGACGCGGCGATCTACCACTTGCTGGTATCGAAATACGTGTCAACGAACCCTTTGCGCTGGATGTCGCGCATCATTTTATCCTTCATCGGTTCAATGTGCCCGTCGCAATAGCCCAGGTTCACGCGGCCGTTGTGGACCACAAACTTCCCATTGGCCGCCGTGCCGTCGGGGAAGAAACTGGCATTTCTCATGGTCTGCGGGTCTTCGTTGACGAGCAAAACCTTTTGGACCGGATTGACGATTGCCGAATGCACAACGCCGCGCGGGGCGACCGGCGGATGAAGGATCGGATCGAGAAATGAGTTCATGCTGAAATTCACCCGCAACGCAACGCCCATGGGTCCCGTGCTCGGACAGCGGTACACCTGAAACGTCTTGTTCGTGTTCGCGGCTTCATAAGCGGCGGGGGAACCATTCCGAAGATAAACCGTGCGTTCCACCCGAGGCAGGCTGGTGACATAATTGAAGACCGAACCAGCCTCGGCATGGAATCCGTAACCCGGGGTTTTCCATGTGCTCGGGTTGTTGGCGTAGGTGTTGTCCTGACCGCCAAACACCCAGTCCGGCTCGAGATCGCGATCAACGTCGCCGGGCCAGGGAAGGTAATCGCGATTATCGTCCGCGTACAACAACATGCCGAGCACGATCTGATGCATGTTGCTCTTGCATGCCGCCGAGCGCCCCTGCTCTTTGGCCTTCGCCAGGGCCGGCAACAGCAGCGCCGCAAGGATCGCGATGATCGCAATGACGACCAACAGCTCGATCAGTGTGAACGCCACACACTCTTCCCGAGCCGGAGCGGAACGCCGTCCAGACGAAACACTTTTTCGGTTCATGGTCGCTTGATTCGAATGCGCCCGTCGCTGGTCGCACGCATGATTCGTCAGAGCCGACCCTCCCGCAACTGTGCGTTTGACGGCACATGGTCGCGCGATCACTCTCTCGATGCAAGCGGGCTACCTCGGACGGATGACGATTTCCTCCGCAATCGCGCGCGCCGGAAGGTTGATCGCCAGCAACACACACTCGGCCACATCTTCGGACCGCAACATCTTCGCGCGTGCCACGGCATCGGGCGGCGCCGGTCGTCTATCCAGCAACGGTGTGTCAATGTCGCCCGGAAAGATCGCGCAGGCGCGAACACCGTTGGGTTTCTCTTCTGCGTTGATCGATTGCGTCAGGCCGGCGAGGCCGAACTTGCTCATCACGTAAGCCGGACCGGCCTTCGGACTCGCCTGTTTGCCGGCATCGGAAACGATGTTGATGATCGTGCCCGACTTGCGCGCACGCATTTGCGGCAGGAACGCTTGAACGCAGTAATAGGCGCCGTTGAGATTTGTGTCGATCATTGCGTGGTAGTCTTCCAACGAGAGCACTTCCAGTGCGCGTTTCGGAGCGTTGGTCCCGGCGGCATTCACGAGCACTTCGATTTCCTTGAAATTCGCCAGAACACGCTCCGCCATCTTCTCGACGGCCTTCGAGTCGCCAATGTCGCAGGCGTGAATGACTAGGTTCCTGGACTGAATACCCGCGAGCCTGGCGGTTTCACGCAACGTTTCCTCGCGCCGGCCAATCAGCGCGACCCTCCAATCCTGTTTTACCAGCGCCAGCGCTATCGCCTGGCCCACGCCACTGCCCGCTCCTGTGACAACCGCTGTTTTGTTCATAACTTAATTCTCCAGGTCAACCCACTGCCTGGTCGCTGCTGACTTCACGGCCGCGTCCGTCACGGCCTGCGCGCGCGCGCCGTCGTGAAAGTTTGGTGAGCACGGATGTTGGTTTCGGATGGCGTTGATGAATTCCCAGGCCTGATCGTAGCGAAACGTGACGAGTGGATCGCCCTGGCGCGGATCACGTGGCGAGCCGGGCACTTTCCAGAATTCTTCGGGAATAGTGATCGTCTCCAAGCCGGGCCCGCCGACTTTTCCCGTTTGAAGCTTGTTCCATTCGCCCGTGATGAACACGAACGAGCACTCACTACCGTTGACTTCCACGTAGTCAAGACTGCGCCAGCTTTCGTTGCGACCACTCGCGAGCTTGCTCGATTCGAGCACGCCGGTCGCGCCGCCCTGAAACTCGGAGAGAATGGCCGCCCAGTCGTCGAGGTCATTCGCCGCGCCGCCACGCACGGGATGCCATTGCTTCAGGTTCGCCACGAGCCGTTTCATCGGGCCGACGAGCAAATGCGCGAAGTCAATCCGGTGCGATAGCATGTCGCCGAGTTCGCCGGTGCCGGCGAGCTTTTTCACCTGTCTCCAGCCGAGATTGCGCGTGCCCCAGTCCTGCAAGCGGCATGAGCGGTAATGATATGGCTGGCCAAGGTCGCCGCGTTTGACCAGGTGCGCGAGGTAACGCATCGCCGGCACATAGCGGTAAGTGAACGCCGTCATGTGCCGCACACCTGCTTTATCCGCCGCGTCAGCCATCTGCCTGGCCTCGGCGTATTTCATCGCGAGCGGTTTCTCGCAGAGAACGTGTTTGCCCGCAGAGATGGAGGCCAGCGCAATCGGACTGTGCGTGAAATTCGGCGTTGCGATAATGACGGCATGAACATCGTCGCGCTTCACGATTTCTTCATATTTGGTCGAAGTAACATTGACGCCCGTCTGTTGCCGCGCGCGTTCGAGCGTGGCAGCGTCGGTGTCGCACAGTGCGACGACTTTTGCTTCAGGACACAATGCGAGTCCGGGTAAATGATTTTGCAGCGTGATGCCGCCGCAACCCACGATAGCAATGCCGATTTGGTTCATGACGAGAAAACGAGCCGCGAGTATGGCGAAACTTCCGACGAAGACAAGCGTCGTAACCGGAATCCCGTCAAACCAGCTTGGCGGACCGGGCATAACGCCCTACACTCACCGCATGAATTTCCACCGGACCATTGTGTTGGGCGGAGCTTTCCTATCGCTGTCAATTGCCTGCGTCATTACTTCCAGCGCTGCGGAATCACGACGTCCCAATTTCATCATCATTTTCACCGACGACCAGGGTTATCAGGACGTGGGCTGTTTCGGTTCGCCGAATATCAAAACGCCAAATCTCGACCGTATGGCCCGCGAGGGAATGCGTTTCACGGATTTTTACGTGGGCCAGCCGGTTTGCACGGCGTCCCGCGCGGCGTTGTTGACCGGTTGCTATCCGAATCGCGTTGGCCTGCTTGGCGCGCTTGGTCCAAAATCGAAGGTTGGAATCAGCGACAAGGAATTGACCATCGCGCAGGTCCTCAAGACGCGAGGCTACGCCACCGCGATCTTTGGCAAGTGGCACTTGGGTGATTCGCCACAGTTCCTTCCGACGCGGCACGGCTTCGACGAGTACTTCGGCCTCCCCTACTCCAATGACATGTGGCCGAACCATCCAACCAATGGAAAAAATTACCCGCCCCTGCCCCTCTTCGAGGGCGAAAAAATCATCGGCCTCATGCCAGACCAGACACAACTGACGACCTGGTACACTGAACATGCCGTGCGTTTTATCCAGCGGAACAAGGGGCACCCGTTCTTTCTTTACGTCGCGCACAACCTGCCGCACGTGCCGTTGCACGTGAGCGATAAATTCAAGGGCAAATCGGCGCGCGGGCTCTATGGTGACGTGATCATGGAGATCGACTGGTCCGTCGGGCAGATTCTCAAGGCACTGAAGAAGAACGGGCTCGATGACAACACCCTCGTGGTTTTCACGTCGGACAACGGCCCGTGGCTGCTTTACGGAAACCACGCGGGTTCCGCGCTGCCATTACGCGAAGGGAAGACCACGACGTTCGACGGCGGCCTGCGCGAACCGTGCATCATGCGCTGGCCGGGAAAAATTCCGGCGGGGACCGTCTGCCACGAACTCGCGGCGACGATGGATCTGCTGCCGACGTTCGCGAAGCTCGCTGGCGGTGAAGCGCCCGGCGATCGCATCATCGACGGAAGGGACATCTGGCCGCTGATGTCCGGTCAGCCCGGCGCAAAGACGCCGCACGAAGCCTACTTTTACTACTGGAACAAGCATCTGCAGGCCGTGCGCAGCGGCAAATGGAAACTGCACCTCGCTCACGATTACGATCATCCTGATCCGCAAGGACACGACGGGAAGCCCGGCAAATACGCGAAGCACGAAATTGGTGTGGCGCTCTTCGACCTCGACGCCGACATCGGCGAGACGAACAACCTCGCCGACCAGCATCCTGACATTGTCGTTCGACTGAAATTGCTGGCAGAAAAATGCCGGGAAGACCTCGGCGATTCAGCCACGGGACAGCAAGGGAAAAATGTCCGACCGCCCGGAAAGTTGGAAGAAAAGTGATCCCGCCAGACGATTTTTCAGAACACTGCGCACAGACTTGTTCCAAAACAACTGGCGCGGTTGGCAAACGTAGCAGGCGAAACACCTGCACTGCGTTTCAGACATCCAGCTTCGTCCAGGCCGCATTTTTCTTCGATGACTTCACCACGGCCTCGATGAAAGCCATGCCGCGAACGCCGTCTTCGATCTTCGGATAATCAAGCGCGGGGTCATTCTTCGCCAGTTTGCGACCGTCCATTTTCGCGCGGATATGATTGGCAAAGTTTTTGTAGATGTTCGCAAACGCTTCGAGGTAACCCTCCGGATGCGCGGGCGGCGTGCGCGAGGCCGCTTTGGCATTTGCGCCAAGGTAGCCGTTGGCGGTGCGAAAGACCTGCATTGGCTGGTCGAGCCATTTCACAAGCATGGTGTTCGGCTCTTTCTGGTGCCATTCGATCCCGCCCTTCTCGCCATAAACACGGATGTTGAGATTGTTCTCTTCGCCGACGCTTATTTGTGAACAGTGAAGCACGCCCTTGGCGCCGCCTTTGAATCGCAGCAGCACATTGCCATCGTCGTCAAGCTTGCGGCCCTTGACGAAGCTCGTGATGTCGGCGGCGAGTTCCGCGATTTGCAAACCGGAGATGTACTCGGCCAGATTTTCGGCGTGCGTGCCGATGTCGCCCATGCTCCCGGCCGCGCCGCTGCGTTTGGGGTCGGTGCGCCAACTGGCCTGTTTCTGGCCCGTGGCTTCGAGGCGCGTGGCCAGCCAGCCCTGCGGGTACTCGACGACGACCTTTCGAATTTTGCCGAGTTTGCCATCCCGGACCATGTCGCGCGCTTCCTTCACCAACGGGTACCCGGTGTAGTTATGCGTGAGTCCATAGAGCCGGCCGGTCTTCTTCACGATTTCAGCCAGCTTTTTCGCCTGTGCCAGATTCAACGTCGCCGGCTTGTCGCTCAAGACATGAAATCCATTTTCCAACGCCATCTTCGCGGGCGGGAAGTGCATGTGATTGGGCGTCACAATGGCGACAAAATCCATGCGTTTGCTGGCGGGCAACATGGCCTCCCCCTTGATCATTTCTTCGAAGGTGCCGTAGCAACGTTCCTGCGGAAGAAAGAAATCCGCGCCGCTGGCCCTGGACCTTTCAGGATCAGACGAAAACGCGCCGCAGACGAGTTCGATCTGCTGGTCCATCGCGGCGGCGATGCGGTGCACCGCGCCGATGAACGCGCCACGTCCGCCGCCCACCATGCCGTAACGAATTTTTCTGCTCATAACGTTGAAAGTTGAATGAAATCGCGGCCCGCGGCCTTTTTGCCTTTTGTGTTAAAGTAGGTATTGAATTAGGTGTCGCGGTCTTTATAGTGGCCGCCGTTTTTCAAGTCAACGGATGACTTGAAAACCCTGTTTGTGGCGGGATCCGCGGGCCGCGGCGCATGACAGGCACGGCCCGCAAAACCCATGCACGTGCATTTGTTGAAATCGAAAATCCACCGGGCGCAAGTGACCGGCGCGAGTCTCGACTACGAAGGCAGCCTGACCATCGCCGAAGATTTGCTGGAAAAGGTCGGCCTCCTCCCCTACGAACGCATCCTGTGCAGCAACCTTGCCAACGGCCAGCGCTTCGAAACCTACGCCATCAAGGGCGAGCGCGGTTCGGGCACGATCGAACTCAACGGCGCGGTTGCGCACCTCGGAAAAATCGGCGACCGGCTGACGATCATGTCGTTCACCGAAGTGGACAACACCAGGGCAAAACGCTGGAAGCCACGCGTGATCGTGCTGGGAAAAAAGAACCGGATCATCAACGAGCGGGGAATCTGAACATGGATTCAACATCGAGGTTGTCAGTCGTAACTACGATTAGCCGCTTTCGATCAACTGAAATTTCGGCTGCATTCCGCAGTCCCCTGCCCGTGTTTGGCTTATGCCATTGACCGCTGCTGAAATCGCGGAACAAATCGACGGTAAGGTTCTCGGCGACGCCTCAATTCCGCTGACCGGTTTCGCGCCCGCGGACAAAGCCAGGGCCGGCGACCTGACGTTCGCCGAGAACCAGACCTATTTTAACCGCGCCGAACAAAGCGCCGCTGCCGCCATCATGGTGGACGGCGAGTTCACTTCGACGAAGAAGACCTTGATCCGCGTGCCCAACGCGCGCATCGCATTCGCGAAGGTTTTGCCGCTGTTTTTTCCCGAGCCTGTATTCACTCCCGGCGCACACCCGACCGCCGTCATCGCCGCGTCGGCTGAAATCGATCCGACCGCGCACATCGGGCCGCACTGCGTGATTGGCGATCAGGCGCGCATCGGATCGCATTCCGTGCTGCACGGCGGCAATCATGTCGGGGCGCAGTGCGTGCTTGGCGGCGACACGCAACTTTTTCCGAACGTCGTGTTGTATCCGCGCACTCAGGTCGGCCAGCGCGTGCGCATCCACGCCGGCGCGGTCATTGGCTCGGACGGGTTTGGTTACGTGCTCGACCAGGGGGCGCATCGCAAGGTGCCGCAGATCGGTTACGTCATCATTCACGACGATGTCGAGATCGGCGCGAACGTCACCATCGATCGCGGGGCACTGGGCGCAACTTCGATCGGTCGGGGGTCAAAAATAGACAACCTGGTGCAAATCGCCCACAACGTCGCCATTGGGGAGCATTGTCTCGTGGTCGCTCAGGCCGGCATAGCGGGCAGCACCAAGCTCGGTAATTTTGTCACGCTCGCGGGGCAGGTCGGTCTCGCCGGTCACCTGAAGATCGGCAACAAGGTCACCATCGCGGCGCAATCGGGCGTCATGCACGACATTCCGGACGGTGACAAGTGGTTTGGCTATCCCGCGCAACCGGACCGTCAGATGAAACGGCAGATTCTGGCCGTTCAACAATTGCCCGAACTGCTCCGGCGTGTCGCCGAACTCGAGAAAAAATTCGCGGCCCCGACGCCTCCCACCGGCCCTAAAAAGGCCTGATCCCGCCGACCGCGGCGCATCCGCGCCACCGCGCGCGTATCTCCACCGCCGGGCTCCGCCACCGGGGTTTTGGCTTGACGAGCCAACGCCCCCTCCATAAGCTGCGCACACTAGTGGAATATTGCTGGTTCGCCAGCGCCGAAGTCGGAGATCAAGATTCTGCCGACTTTTTTGTTCCCCGCATGGGGGCAATGTGTGTGTATGAACGCCGAATTTTTAGCGATATTAGAGTATTGGGAACGCGAGAAAGGCATCAACAAGGACGTCCTTGTGAAGGCTGTCGAAGAGGCCTTGTTGTCGGCGGCCAAAAAGGCGGTCGGTCCGGCCCGTGAATTGCGCTGCGCCATCGACCCGAAGACGGGCGACATCAGGGCGTTTGCCAAGCTGGTCGTCTCCGAGAAGGCTGCGTCCAAACACGACCAGATATCACTGTTCGACGCGCGGCGCATCAAGTCCGACGCGCAACTTGGCGACGAAATCGAGGTCGAAGTGACTCCGGCAAATTTTGGACGGATTGCTTCACAAAACGCCAAGCAGGCGCTCATGCAGCATATCCGGCGCGCGGAAAAGGAGCTTATCTACTCCGAATTCAAAGACCGCACCGGCGACATCGTCAGCGGAACGGTGCGCCGCTTCGAGCGCTCGGATGTGTCCATTGATCTGGGTAAATTCGAAGCGTTGCTGCCCAATCGCGAGCGAGTGCCCACCGAGGAGTATCAGATCGGTGAACGCATTCGCTGCTATGTCAAAGCCGTGGAGCAATCGGTGCACGGACCAGAAATCATTCTTTCACGCGCCGACCCCCAGTTCGTCGTGAAGCTTTTTCAACTGGAAGTCTCCGAAATCAACGACGGCACCATCGAAATCAAAGGCATTGCGCGGGAACCGGGTTTCCGCACCAAACTGGCGGTGTGGTCGCGCGACGACAAGGTCGATCCCGTCGGGGCCTGCGTCGGACTGCGCGGGCAGAGGGTGAAAAACATCGTCCGCGAGTTGAACAACGAGAAGGTGGACATCATCAAATGGGAACCGAACGTCCGGAATTTCATCACCAACGCGCTCGCACCGGCCAAGTTGAAGGCTTTTGAAATCGACGAAGCCAGGCGGCGCGTGAAAATCCTGGTGAGCGAGGATCAGCTTTCGCTGGCCATCGGCAAACGCGGCCAGAACGCGCGGTTGACGTCCAAACTCACCGGATGGCAGGTGGACATCGAGCACGAACACCTGACGACCATGGGCTTCGAAGAAAAAGTCGCCCAGGCGGTGAAGGCGGTGGCCTCCATTCCCGGGATTACACAGGAACAGGCGGATGTACTGGTGCATCGGGGATTCTTGAGTCTGGAAGATCTGCTGCAAGCGGAAGCCGGCGATCTTGCGGAAATCCCGGAGATCGGCGAGCACGCCCCGACGATCATCGACGCGATCCGCACCGAAGCGGGCCGGCGCAGCCCGACGACGGTTGCCTAGCAGATTATGCGATTGGCAATCCCAACGTCCGCATGTTAACCACATGAAGACTTTGCGGAACAACCGGCTGGAAAAAAGCATTTATGCCCGTTCGTATTTACGACATAGCGAAGAAACTTGGAATCGAAAGCAAGGATGTCCTTGTCAAGGCCAAGGAACTGGGCATAGCCGGGGCCAAGGTTCCGTCGAGTTCGCTCGATAAAATCACGGCGGAGTATCTGGAGGAGCAATTAGGCGGAGGAAAGCCTGCGGCGGTCGCCGAGCCCCCACCCGCGTCGCAGCCCATTCTGATCGTATCCGCTCCAGCCGAACCACCTCCCCCGGTTTCTGAAGCTCAGGAACCACAAAGTCCTTCAGTCGGACCGACGGAAGCCGAGACCGAGACGTCATCCCCCGCTGAAATCGCGACTGAAGTTGTCGAAGCGACATCTGCACCGCCTCCGCCAATCACCCGGGTGGCTCCCCCCTCACCTCCAAAACCTGGGATTGGGGAAAAGGTTGGATTCATTCAGCTGCCGCAGAAGCCCGCGCCCAAACCCGGGCTGAAAACGGGGGCGATGAAACCGCCGCAGAGACCTGCGCCTGCAACGAGGCCGGGCGCCGCTCCGATGCCGCTGAAAGCAGGCGCCAGACCTGCGGCGCAACCCTCGACTCCCGCGACGCCCAAATTCGTTCCTCCCACAACCGGTGAACTGATCACGCTAAAGCCTCCGGTCGTGGTCCGCGACCTCGCTGAGCAGCTAAAGCGCAAGCCGTTTCAGTTGATTGCCGACCTCATGGAACTCGGCGTGTTCGCCAACGTCAACCAGTCCGTTGACGAGACCACCGCACAAAAGCTCTGCGCAAAATACGGTTTCCGGTTCGAGGTGGAGAAACGCGAACGCGGTGCCGGCATCGTTCACGCGCCACCGCGGCCGGTCGAACGTGATCTGGAAGACAAGCCGGAGGATCTCCGACTCCGGGCGCCGGTGGTCACCATCATGGGCCACGTTGACCACGGCAAGACAACCCTGCTTGATGTGATCCGCAAGTCGAACGTGGCTGCCAAGGAAGCCGGCGGCATCACCCAGCACATCGGCGCATACACGATTTCCATTCCGCACCCCGAACGGAAGAGCGAACTGCAGCAAATCACGTTTCTTGACACGCCGGGCCACGCCGCGTTCAGCTCGATGCGCGCCCGCGGCGCGAACGTCACCGATATTGTAGTGTTGGTTGTGGCCGCCAATGACGGCGTCATGCCGCAAACCCTCGAAGCCCTGAGCCACGCGCAGGCGGCGAAAGTTCCAATTATCGTCGCTGTCAACAAGTGCGATCACCCGAACGCCAATCCGATGAAAGTCCGCCAGCAGTTGCAGGACAAAGGGCTGGTTTGTGAGGAATGGGGCGGCTCCACCATTTTCGTGGATGTCTCGGCACTCACGAAACGGGGCGTGGACAAGCTGCTCGAAATGATCGTGCTTCAGGCCGAGGTCCTCGAGTTGAAGGCGAATCCGACGCGTCCCGCCAAAGGCAATGTCATCGAGTCCGGTCTTGAACCCGGAGGTCCGACCGCCACCGTCCTGGTCCGCAAAGGCACGCTGCATGTGGGCGACATCGTGATTTGCGGCGAATACTGGGGCAGGGTGCGCGCCCTGATCAACGAAGAGGGCAACCGGTTGAAGGAAGCGGGGCCTTCGGTCGCCGTGAAAGTGCTCGGATTGAACGGTGTCCCCGAAGCCGGACTGGAGTTCAGCGTGGTGGAGAACGAAAAAGACGCGCGCGGACTCGCGGAGGAGCGCACCGAAAAGGTGCGCAGCGAGGACAAGGAGCGCCGCCCGAAGGTCACGCTCGAAAACCTGTTCGAGACCCTGGCGTCGGAAACCAGCAAGGTTCTTAAAGTTGTCGTCAAGGCCGACACTCAGGGCTCGGTTGAAGCCATCGTTGAAGCGCTCAAGAAGATCGACGCGGAAAAAGTCGCCCTCGATATCATCCACAGCGCCGTCGGCACGATCACAGAATCCGACGTGATCCTGGCTTCGGCCTCCAAAGCAATCGTGCTTGGGTTTCACACCCGCGTTGACAATGGCGTATCCGAGGTCGCCAAACGCGAAGGCGTGCAGATCAAGCTCTACGCGATCATTTACGAACTGATTGACGAGGTAAAAGAGGCGATGGCCGGCCTGCTGGACCCGTTGATCCGGGAAGTCATCGTGGGCTCGGCGGAGGTGCGCAAGGTTTTCGCCCTGTCCAAAGGTGGCAATGTCGCCGGCTGTGTCGTGGCCAGCGGACGGATCGTCAAAGGCAAGATGCGCGTTCAACGGCGCAAGGGGCTCATCTATGAGGGGGTTTCCCTCTCCTTGAGGCGTTTCCAGGACGAAGTCAACGAAGTCCGCGCGGGGATGGAATGCGGAATTCGGCTCGATGGTTTTAATGACTACCAGGTCGGGGACTCCATCGAGTGTTACACTCAGGAGAAGGTGCCGCAAAAACTGTGACCACTGCGCCCCGCCGCGGCGCAATCAACCTATCCCAATCCATGCAGTCCCTCCGACACCAGCGCGTGCGTGAGCTTCTCAAGCGCGAAATCGGCGAGGTTATCCGGCGCGAAATCCCTGTTGGCGAAGCGGGTCTGATCACGGTGAACGACGTGGGCGTCTCCGGCGACCTGCAATCAGCCACGGTTTTCGTGGGAATTGTGGGCACGGCCGACCAGCAACGAAAAGGTATTGAACTCCTCAAGCGGGAACGGCTGCGCATTCAGGGCCTCGTCGGACGCGCCGTCGTCCTAAAATACACACCTAAATTGCGCTTCATGCGTGACGACTCGGTCGCGCGGGGCAATCGCGTGCTGGAAATCATGGAAGAACTCGAACGCTCCAGGCCGCCATCATGAAGACGCCTCCCGGCATCGTTGGGCGGATCCTCGCCGAGCTCGGCCGCTCCGGGAGTGTTTGCGTGGCCGGTCATGTGCGTCCGGACGGTGACTGCATCGGCTCGCAACTGGGCCTGGCAATGGCGCTTCAAAACCTGGGCAAAAAGGTCGTTTGCTGGAACGAGGACAGGGTTCCGCAAAAGCTTGCCTTCCTCGATCCCCGAAATCTAATTCAACCTCCGTCGCCCGGCCATCAGTTTGATTGCGTCGTTGCCACCGATTCGGCCAGTTTTGACCGTCTCGGCAAGGTGGGCAAATGCGTCCAAAACCGCCGTCTTCTCGTCAACATCGACCACCACGCGAGCAACACGCGGTACGGAGATCTGAACTGGGTGTCCGCCCGCGAGTCGTCCACCGGTGAATTGGTCTTCCACCTCCTGAGGACCGCCGGCTGGCCGGTCACATCGGCGATCGCCGATTGCCTGTTCACCGCCGTCTCGACGGATACCGGCTCCTTTCAATATCCGAGCACGCAGCCTTCCACCTACCGGGTGGCCGCGGAACTGGTGAAGCTCGGCGCGAACCTCGCCAGGATTTGCAATGAAGTTTACCAGTCGTTCCCGCTTTCGCGCGTCCGGCTGTTGAAACATGTCTATAATCATTTCCACCTGACACACGAGAATCAGATCGCCTGGTTCTGGCTCAAAAAGGCCGACTTCACTCGCGCGGGCGCGGACGCCGCGGACAGCGAAGGGCTTATTGACCACATTCGCGCAATCGAGCCGGTCGTCGTCGCCTGCGTCTTCGAGGAGGTGGAACCCGGTTTGACGCGCGTCAGCCTCCGCTCCAAAAGCAACCGGGTCAACGTCAGCGAAATCGCCGGCGGATTCGGGGGCGGTGGCCACCCCGCGGCGTCCGGCGCGCGCATTTCCGGCAAACCAGCATCCGTTCAACGCCGGGTGCTCGCCGCCCTCAAGAAGGCACTCGATTCCGCGCATTAGTTCATGCACGAATTTGATCCGCTCGACGGCGCGCTGCTCATCGACAAACCCGTTGGCCCCACCTCGCACGACGTGGTGGATGCCATCCGCCGACGTTTCCAGATCAGGAAGGTCGGCCACTGCGGCACGCTTGATCCGAACGCCTCCGGCCTGCTCGTCATCGTGCTGGGCCGCGGCACCAAACTTTCGGAGAAGTTGATGTCCTCCGACAAGGTCTATGAGGGCACGCTGAAACTCGGCGAGACGACGAGCAGTTACGACGCCGATGGTGAATTGACCGGTTCACTGCCAGTGCCACCGTTGACGGTCGAACAATTGAACGAGCTCGCGGCGACGTTTGTGGGCGACCAGATGCAATTACCGCCGATGGTTTCGGCGATAAAAAAGGATGGCGTGCCGCTCTACAAACTTGCGCGCAAAGGCATCGAAGTCGAGCGCAAGGAACGGATGATTCACATCTACAACTTCCGTTTCACCTCCTATCACGAGCCTCTGGGACAGTTTCGAATCGCCTGCACGAAGGGCACCTACGTCCGCACCCTGGCGCACGACCTCGGCCAGAAGCTCGGCTGCGGCGCACACCTTGCCGCGCTGCGCCGCACCGCCTCGGGCAAATTTGCCGTGTCCGACGCGCTGCCGCTCGACCAGGCGCTTTCGCTGTCAACCGGCGAACTCGAGGGCCGGATAATGCCGTTTTTGCAGCTCGCGCGCGAGGCTCAGCTTTTTCGCGCGTCGTAAGCCGCGCATTTTTCCTTCAAGTTTTGCGCGCCGCGAACCACCCTTCACCTTCATGAAAACTCTGAGCGCAGCCGGAGAGTTGCGGCCTGGATCGCGCAAGGTCTCCGCGGCCATCGGCATGTTCGACGGCGTGCATCTGGGCCATCAGCAGGTCATCCGACAAACGGTCGAGGATGCCCGGCAGCACGAAGGAGTCGCGGTGGCCATTACGTTCGACTGTCACCCGAATTCCGTCGTCGCCCCCGAACGCAACCCCCCGCTGATTTATTCGCAGTCGCAGAAGTTGCGCGTGATCGAATCTCTGGGAATCGACTCCGCGCTATTGATCCACTTCGACCGGATGTTCAGTGAAATACCCGGCGAACAGTTCATTCGCGGTCTCGCGCGGGACTTCGGCCGCCTGCACAGTCTGTGCGTGGGCAGCGCCTTCACCTTTGGTTTCCGGCGCGGCGGCAACGTCGATTTGCTGAAACGACTGGGCAAAGAATTGAAGTTCACCGTGCATGGGCTGGCCTCGGTTTCGCTCGGAGGGAACGGGGTCAGTAGCACGCGGATTCGCGAGGCCATCCGCACCGGCGACCTCGATGCGGCCAGTCAGATGCTCGGCCGCGCCTATTCGCTTGGAGGAAAAGTCGTTCACGGCCGGGAACTCGGCGGAAAACTCGGCTTTCCGACGGCCAACGTTGACGTCGCTGGACTGGCCACTCCCCCCAACGGGGTGTACGCGGTGCATGCGTCGGTTCAGGACCGTCAATATCGTGGCGTCGCCAACATCGGTTTCCGTCCCACCCTCCAGAATGCAAATCCACAACTTCAGGTCGAAGTTCACCTGCTCGATTTCTCCGGCGACCTCTACGGGCGGGAGCTGGAAATCACGTTTGTGGAAAAACTGCGCGACGAACAGAAGTTCCCTTCGCGCGAGGCGTTGCAGGAACAGATCCGGCGCGACATTGAAACTGCGCGGAGAATATTTTAATGCGGCGGCCTGCTTTGCTCAGACCTCTGCTTCGACACCCGGCCGATTGCCGGATTGAATGACGGATTGCAACACCCGCGCCAGTTCGCGAATTTCATACGGCTTGGCCACGACGCCGCAAAAGCCGTATTTTCGAAACTCGGCCATGACCGGGTCGTTGGAGTAGCCGCTGGAGACAATCGCTCTGGCGCCCGGGTCGAGTTCAAGCAGCCGCTGAATGGCCTCCTTCCCGCCCATGCCACCGGGGATGGTAAGGTCCATGATGACCGCGGAGAACGGCCGTCCTCCCTCCCGCGCTTCCTGGTACCGCCGGATGGCCTCCGCCCCGTCGCGCGCCAGCTCCGCCTCGTACCCCAGACGCTTCAGGGCGATGTGGGAAAAATTCAAAATGTCCGGCTCGTCATCCATGACCAGCACGCGGCCCCCGCCGGCTGGCAGAGAACCCGGGTCCTCCGCCTCCACCGGCAGCGTTTGCGCCGATGCCGGCAGGTATATGTGAAACGTCGCCCCCTGCTCCACTTTTGAATCCACGTCGATCAGTCCGTCGTGCTTTCGCAAGATGGAATAGGCGGTGGCCAGTCCAAGGCCCCGTCCTTTGTGTTTCGTGGTGAAAAACGGATCGAAAACGCGCGACAGGTGTTCGCGTGAAATTCCGGGACCGTCGTCCTGTATGGAGATTTTCACGTAATCGGCTGACGACGACGGCAGCCCGCGTCTGGTTCCGGCGGGAATGTTCTCCGCACGCACGGTGATTTTTCCGCCGTCCGGCATCGCCTGAATCGCGTTGAGAAACAGATTGTTCAGCGCCTGGATGATCTGCGCCTGGTCAACCTCGACCGGCCGAAGGTCGGGCGCGTAATGAAATTCGCAGCGTGCGTTCGAGCCAAGCACTGCGATGTCGCACGCCTCCTTGATCAGCCGGGGTACTGATTTGACGCGTTTGATCGGCGCGCCCCCGCGGGCGAACGTCAGCAACTGGCCGGTCATTTCCTTCGCCCGCACGCAGGATTGTTCGGCCCTTTCCAGCCGTTCCTGAAGCGGGTTGTCGGCCGGTGCAAACATCTTCGCGAGTGAGATATTGCCAAAAATGCCCGTGAGGATGTTATTGAACTCGTGCGCAATGCCGCCAGCCAGGAGTCCGAGTGATTCAAGCCTGCTCGCCTTTTGCAGTTCCGCCTCGAGTTTGCGGTTTTCCGTGATGTCGCGAAAGACGAGCACCACGCCCACGATGCTCTCAGCGTGGTCATGAATCGGTGCGCCGGCGGTGGTGACAATGCGTTCGCGGCCGTCCCGGGAAACCAGCACCGTCGGCGAGCCGCGCCTTAGGGCGGTATCCGCCTTTAACACGCGGTCCACGGGGTTGTCCAGTTGCTCCCGGGTGACTTCGTCCAGGAGCTGGAACACCTCGCTCAGCGGCTGGCCGACCGCGGGGAGCCGCGTCCATCCG
>DATNDF010000209.1 GCA_035607015.1 Candidatus Angelobacter sp.
CGTGATTGCGAACGATGGCCTCGATTTGCGGTTGCAATGTTTCCACGCGCACATTCAACGTGAAGTCGCCCTTCAGAAATTGATACGCGCCGGTCAGCGCGTTGGTTTGCGCCGTCACCGTTTGAAATTCGGCTGCGTCCACCTTCTGCAACCCCTGCGCGGCCTCGACGGTCAGGCCCAGTTCATCGCCGCTGGCCAACGCGACGAGGCCCGTCTCGCGTTTCACGTCCAGGGCGTGCGGCGTTTCCAAAATAAAAACTTCAGGAAGCTTCTCAATGGTCTTCTCGGTTTCGACGGTGAGGCGGTAGTTCGGCGAAATCCCTTTGAGCAGTTCGACCACGAGAATCTGCGAAGCGCCGTCCTCTTTTGCCTGCCAGGTGCGAATCGCGTCGCCCTCAACGCGCAGCAGACGATGGCCGGCGGGAATCCGCACGCGCGCTTCGCGCAGCTCGCCCTGCGTGATCTGATAATCCAGCAGCGAGCGCGTCGTCATCACGCCCGCGTTGAAACTCACGAGCGTCGCGTTGTGACAAAACACGGTCGCCGCGATTTCCGCGGCCCGCTTCACGCGCGGCGTCCAGTGCAGCTCGACCTGTTCGCCCGCGCCCATCACCGCCTCAACGCGCGTCTGCTGCTGCGCGGCGCTGCTGTGGTAGGAGACGGCCGTGGGAAACTCCACGGCGGCTTCCGGCTCGTCCACGGTCAGCAAAAGCCGGCTGGACAACGCCGCCGGAACGCCGAACACAAGCCGGCGTTTCGTCACGTCGCCGCCGAGCCGGGCGAGAAACGTCACCTTTACCGTGGCATTGCCCTTCTTTCCCAGGCGCACGTTCACCGAATTTCCGCGGCGCCGCAGTTCCGCGTCGCCTGCGATTACGGAAAACTGCTCGACAGCGACGTCGTCGCCGAAAAGTCGCACGGTCTGGCCGGCCCTCGCCGCGGTCAATTGGATGACGGCCTCGATGCGCGCGACGCGTTCGTGGACCGCGCCCGTGTAGGTCGCGGACCGGATGGAAACGGCTTCCACTGCGGAACGCGGAGTTTGGAACACGGCATCAGTCTGAATTGGTTCCCTGGCGTTCGCCGGGACCACAAAGAACATCAGAGCGATCATCGCGACCGCGGGGCCCATACCCGCGCCATTGGGCGCGGACGGAGTCGGCGCGCCCGGCGCCGTGTCAGGCGCGGCGGCCTCACCAGCGCTCCGCCGCAGGAATTTTCGAGCCAGGAGGAGCAGCACCACGAGGACCAGCAGGGGCGCGGCGGCGATCAATGCCACGCCGAGGAGCCGTGTCGCGATCAACATACCGCCGACGCTGGCGAGGATGAGCGCGAGCGCAATGGTGACCAGCAGGCTGTTGGGCGCGGGGCGGCGCAGTTGACGCCAGAACAACCAAAGGCCGGCCAGAAATCCGCCGACTTGCAGCGCGCTGCAAAGCGCATTCCACGCTTTCGTGGCCACCGCCAGCGCTTCCAGCCTCAGTGTGTCGCTGCCGACGTTGAGCACCTTGGTGAACACAAATCGTGCGCCCGCGCGCGGGATCTCAATGTGAATCGGCCGAATGCCTGCAAGCCGTGGGGTCGCGACCTGAACAACCTCCGCCGGCGTGCCGGCGACGCCCCCGGCGCCAGATCCGCCGCCCGCCGGGGTTGCCGCCGCCAGCGAAGGTTTGCCGGCAAGAGTGCGCTGCAATGCTTCGTTGAACGGTGCTTCGTTCAATTGCCGAACGCTGCCGTCGCCCATCAGCACCGCGCGCCCGCCGCGCTCCGTCGGCGAGTAGGCCAGGACGGAATCGCCATCCACGGCGCCTCTTTCCCGGCCAAGATAAATGAACTCGCGTCCGCTTTCCGGGTCCTTCAACACCTTGTCCGTCGCCAGCTCATTCGTCATCTGTCCGAAGTTCGCCGGCAGCCTGCCTTCGTGCTCGCCGGCATAAATGCGCGCCGCCAGACCGATCTGTTTGAGATTGTTGACAGCACTGATTCGCTGGGCCCTTGCCTTGGCCCTGCTCAATGCGGGCAGCATCATGCCCGCGAGAATCGCAAGCCCCGCGATCACACCGAGCACCGTGGCGACGCCCTGCAAACCGCGGCGCGCCGCCGCGATGACCAGGGTCGCCACCAACGTTACGAACAACAGACCCACCATGAAACCTCGCGCGTTGCGCGCCAGATCGCGATACGCACCCATGAATTCGTCCCACGCGTCGCGCAGGCCGTAGGTCGTTCCCTGCGCCACGTTCATATTGCCGTCGAACCCCGCCAGATGATGTGAAGCGGGGACGAACAGTTCCCACTCCGCGTAGGTCGTTTGAATGTCGGTCTTCGGAGCCGCAAGCGCGATCTCGCGCGGCGTCAGCGTCCCGAGCGTGCCGAGTTTTTGCGCATAAACAATTTCGACCGCGAACGACTGGTCGCGGTTTTCGCCGCGGGGCAGCGGCACCAGCAGATCGTCACCTTCCTTCTCGGCTTTGGCGGCCTGTCCATTCACGTAGGCGGACCAGAACTCCGCCCCTTTCGACAGGGTGAAGCGTTGAAATTGCTTGTCGTTGTTTTTCACCATGAACGACGCCTGCGTGAGCATCTGGCCGGTCTCGGTCAGCACGGTCGTCAACTGTGTGCGGTCGGCGATGGCGTCCAGCACCGGCAGCTCCTGAAAGCGCGTCACGTCCAGATCCAGCTCATACGGGTCGCCGGCGCCGTAACGATATGCGAGCAGCACGGAGCGGGTGATCAGCGCGCGGTCGGTCCCGGCCAGTTCGCTTTCGTCAATGCGTTGAAGCGGCCCGGTCGCCCTGGTTTCGCGCAGTTGCAGGCTCGCGGCGCTGGTGATGGCCACGCTGCCGGTCTCGCGCTCCACGTCCAGCGCATGAATGCCGGCGGTTGAAAGTGTTGCCTTGTGCGGGTCGAACTGTTCGTCGTAAGTGACCACGAGCGTATAACCGCCCCATGCCTTGTCCTGCAGACCAATGTTCCAGACGACGTAATTGGTGTCGGCGCCGGTCGCGGGAGGCGCCAGCTCTTTCCGACGGATGTTCGGCCCCGTGAACTCGGTGTTCTTCCAGCGCGCGGGCAGTCTGACCCTGAACTCCTGCACCCCCTGGTTGACGATGACATAGCGAACCGTCGCGCTGCCGCCGAGCAGGCCGTCACCGATGGTCACGAGATTGAAAATGTCCGCAATGACGCGCGGCGCGAGTTTCTCCGACGAGAGTGTGAGCGACCACTCGGACTGGTCCGCGACGTACGCGAGCAGTTCGTCGGTGCGGTTCGCGAGGTTTGCGACGGGGATCTCGCGCAGGCCGGCCAGTTCGGCGGTCTTCAGGCGGATGCCCGCGGCCGACGCGGCGCCGATTTGCGCGGTCTGTTGGGTCGCGGCAGAGACACGCAATGGCCCGACGGCGATCTGTTCCGGAAAATCCTTCTGCGCCTGTTCGAGCCGGATTTCCAGCTTGCGCCCGCCCAGCACCCGGCTGGAGAAATTGACCACGAGCCTGCCGCCGCGCGCCTTCCAATCCTCGACACCGTCGCCGCGCACGTCGGTGACAATGAAATTTTCCGGCGGAGAAAGCTCGATGGAATAGATGCCCGCTTTCTCCACGTTCAGTGTGAGCGCATGAGTGACGAGCAACCGCGCTTCTTCGAGCCGCGCCGTGACGCGGCTGGCAACGTTGATGACCGGCTCGATCCGACGCAGCCTCACACCCAGCGCCGGCGGATGCCCGTAGAAACGATAAGCCGCGAGCGAACCGGCAGGCGCGTTGATCTGGTGCAGACCCGCGGTCGATTCAGTTTCCACGATTGTGTCCTCTGCCGAAACGGTGAACGAACCGGCCTCGCGCTCGACGCCCTGCGGTTGCGGCAACATGAGCCGGCCGGCAAATGGAGTGCTTTCCACGGTTTGCTCCGAGAAAATCCTGAGCACGTAGGATTTTTCAACCGGCTTGATAAGTTCGACCGTGAGGATTTGAGTGTCACCCGTGTCCGCTGGGCCGGAGTCCTGCGTGACCCTGACCTGCCAATCGCGTATTTGTTCGCCTTCGACCCGCGTGAGCGCGTGGCCGGCAGGCAACGCCACCGAAAACCTGGACAGGTTCCCCTGGACGATTTCATAGCGCAGTTCGGTGACAAATTTGATGACCGTCGGCGTGATCTGCGCCGCGGCAAGTGTGTCGCAGGTGATCAGCGCGTTGCGGGCGGCCTCGGTCGCCTTGCTGTGCCAGCGCAATGAAACGTTCCGGTCGGCTCCCAGTACGCCGCGTACCCGGGCCGCGCCGCCTTGCGCGGGTTCCAGCGTCGTGCCGCTGAGCAATTGCACCTCGACATCCGGGTTGCCGGCTTCCGCGACAACCGAGGCAATCCCGGTGTCCGGTCCGACGAATGAAACCTGGTTCCACGGCTCGGCGCGCGTGATTCCGGCAATCACCTCCAGTTTGAACCTGTACCTGCCCGCGCGCGCCGCGACGAGCCGGTATTGTTTGCCTTCCCGCACGATGCGCAGGCCGGCCGGGAGTTTCGCCGGCATCACCGCGACCTCGCCTTCGAACAACACGACCGAAGCCCCGTCCTTGCCGGAGCACTCGGCGTCAATGTCCACCATGAACTTCGCCTCGTCGTCGCCCAGCCGGCCGTCATAGCGGATTTCGCGGAGCAACAGATCGGAGCCGGGCGATGCAGCCGGCGAGTTGGTGGACAGTGGCGGCTGCCCGTCAGCCGGCAGGGCGACAGGCAGGATCAGCAGCAGGCAGAGTTTGGTGAGTGAGCGCATAATGACCTCCAGTTGATGAGTGAATCCAAAACAGGCGGCGAAGCCCGGTTCATAAATCAGGTTTAGCATGACCGCCGCCCGGTCTATGTGAACGCGTGGTAAATGAGTTGTAAAAGAATTGTGCGTGCGAATCATCCGGGCCGGGATGAACTTCGCGCAAAATGCGTGAAGATTTTCCGGATGACCGAAACCATTTGATTGACCACATGCCGCGTTAGACGGAGCCTCGAAACAATTGCTCCCGCCGCTTGTTTCCATGTGGGGGACGGGTCGCCAGCAAATGCTGGTCAATACGCCCCGACTCCGCTAAACTGGAATCCCGATGAACCCCAATGCCGAAGCCGAGTTGATCGCCCGGTGTCGCCAGGGTGAGGCACGGGCCTGGGATGAATTGTTCGACCGGCATTACGCTGCCGCGGGACGGTTTGTGTTCCAACTCGCGCCCGACTTCAACCGCGAGGATGTGGAGGAAATCTGCCAGGAAACATTTCTGTCCGCGATCAAGGCCCTCGACTTGTTCAACGGCCGAAGCCAGTTGCAAACCTGGCTGTTCCGCATCGCCGCCAACAAGGCGCGCGATTACCGCAAGCGCCAGCGCGCCGCCAAACGGGGCGGCGGACAAATAACGGTTTCGCTGCAGGCCGAAGACCCGGAGAACGGTCTGACCCTGGACCCCCCGACCCCCCTGCCGGCGCCCGACGCGACCCTGATGAACGCCGAGCGAATCGCGCTGACCCGCGCCGCGCTCGACCAGCTCGGCGAGCCTTGCCGCGAGATCATCGAACTGCGCTACTTCGCCGACCTGAGCTATGACGAAATCGGCAACGAGTTGCAGTTGAACGTGAAGACCGTGAGTTCGCGTCTCAGCAAATGCCTCGACCGACTCGAAGAGATTGCGCGCGGCCTGTTTTCGAGGGAGAATATTACCCAGACTTCCGTCTAACGGCCTGAACGAAATGCCAGACGAACCCAACAGAAGCGTGGATGAGCAGCTGAAAGCCTGGGCGCAAAAGCGCCGCGGGGAAGCAGGCGCGCCGGTTGAATTACACCCGGCCACGCGCAAACTGTTTCAGGA
The DNA here is from genome assembly GCA_035607015.1 of Candidatus Angelobacter sp. Lineage (NCBI taxonomy): Bacteria > Pseudomonadati > Acidobacteriota > Terriglobia > Candidatus Angelobacter > Candidatus Angelobacter sp. The sequence continues at coordinate 5,844 of DATNDF010000209.1, forward strand.
CGAAGTGGCGCGGACCTTTCCAAAAAAAACCCCTGAACTACCCGCTCCGTCCGGCGGCTGGCTGAAGTTGTTCTGGCCTCGCCTCGCCCTGGCCGGTTCGATTGGCGCCGTGCTGATAATCCTGGCTGGATTGTCGGGGCCCACGCTTTTTAAGGCAAAGGCAAAAGCTCAACGTATTACGGCGTTCAACTACCTTAAGCAGATTGGACTTGCCGCCCGAATCTACGCCAGCGATCACGATGGAAAACTGCCTGCAAACTTCGGGCAGATGACGAATGAGCTCGGCACGGTCAAGGTGTTGAAAGACCCTGAAACCGGGCAGGAGTTTGTTTATCTCGGGGCCGGCAAAATCGAGGGAGACCGCGACTCGATTCTCGCCTATTCGCCGAAAGCCAAAGGGTATCGGCCCGTATTGTTAGGCGACGGGGCTGTCGAGGAAATGAATGACGCGCAATTCAATGACGCCTTGCAGCGCACGCAGAAAGGCATCGCTACGGTTGCGCTTGCCAGGGAGCTTGCGGACGCACCGGCACCGGCAGAGAGCAAGGTCGTCGAACGGGAAGTTTCGGCGAAGTCGGACTCCAAGGATGCGCGGCTCAAATCAGTTGATGATGCGGCCAAAGCCAGAGCGGACGAGAGCCTGGGAAGAATTACCCGGTTGAAACTGGCTTCCGTTGACAAAACGAAGGAAGCCCCAACCCCGCCGGGAGGAGCTGTGACCGCGCCGCAGGAGCCCAACGCGGAGCGCGCGCGCAGCGAAGTCGTCATGCGCCAGCGTTATGGCCTCGCGCCGGCGCAAGCCGGCGGGATCGCCAGCCGCGCCGGTGCGTCGAGTGAAAGACAAACCGTTTCACCTCCGGCTCAAGTTCCTGGGGTGCAGAAACCGCAAGTGACCCAGGAAAGCGCGGGTGGCGCGCGAGGGGTTGGCGGCGCAGGAGGCGGTGGATTTGGCCAAAGCCCGGGAGCCACAAACCGGGTTACGCTGGATGAAAAAAACATCGCGTTCGCGAATCAAAGCACAGCGCTGCCGCGCCAGGGGCGCCTTGCTGTCAGCGCGGTTGATTCGCTGGCACTACAGCGCGACGCAGGCAAACCCGGAAACGGTCACTCGCTGGCTTATTACGCCGACGCGTCGGCAGCGCAGGCCGGTCAGCGCTACGCCCAGGCGCGGAGGTATCGCGTCAACTTCAACTCGCCGCCGATGCCGAATGTGCTCAGGTCATTTCAAGTGGAGCAGACCGGCCAGCAGATCCGTGTCGTGGACGCCGACGGCTCGGTTTATGAAGGCGTGATCGGCCAGCCTGCGAAC
>DATNDF010000210.1 GCA_035607015.1 Candidatus Angelobacter sp.
CGCGAACGTTTTGGCCGTTTGTTCCTTCTCCTGCTCGGAGCCGGGGGCAGGATCCACGCCGCTGAATTCGACATATTTGGGAATGAAACGGGAATCCACTTCGACCGTCTTGGTTGTCACCGTCGTGTTGAAGGCCCCGCCGGGGGGTCGGGTGGTGGTGGTCGTCGTGATGGTCACGGTTTGGTGGGCGCCGGGAAAATAAGCGGCACAATTCTTCGAGAATTCGTCCACGTAATTGATGAACATAATCTGGAACGCAGGATCTTTGTCGACATCGTCGGCGAAGCCGCCGTCAAAGACTTCCCGAATGAAGTCATTCCGGTAGACATCCCAATAAGCCTGAGATTTGCGAACGAGATCCTTCGAAGCCAGTTGCATGGGTTTGGCATTCTTCAAGACTTCGTCGCGCGCCTTCAGGGCAGCAGCCAGGTCCGCGTCGCCAACCGCCTTCTGGGCGGCAATAGTGCCTTTGATATCCGCCGATTCCTTTGCGTCCCATGCCGCTTCGAACTGAGGTATGACAAAAGATGCGAGGTTGGCAGTCGGCAAGCTGATAATTCGCGCCGTGTGCTGGTTCACGTTGGAACGGAATTCTCCATTGAATCCCATGGATTTGAAATCTTTGAAATCTTTGGGCGGGATCGTGTCCCATTCGTTAACCAGAAGATGGAAGGCGCCGTTGAAATCAATCGCTCCTTTAAGGCTATAGGTATAGGCCTTCGTGCCGGAGCCGGCCGGAAGATAAATCGTGGCCACGCCCTCAATGTCGGGCGACTGGCCGTTATGCGTGATGGTCAGTTTGAACTTGGTCGGCGGTTCATTCGCTCGGGTGTAGGTTCCGTTAAAAACCCCGACGAGGCTTGGTCGAGCGACGGGAGCGGCGTGGGCGTTATAGCCGCGAACGGCGGCCATAACGCTATCAATCTGCGCCGACGCGCTCTGCTTAGATGCTCCAGGCTGCCCCGCGCTCTCTGGCGCTCGCGCCGATGACGAAGGTGAATTCGGCGCCTGCGCGAGCGCGGTCGCACCCGCCGGATTCTCGGCGCCGCGTTGTGCGGCTGCCATCAGGGTGTCGAGTTTGGTGGATGCATCCTTGTCCCACTTGCCTTCAAATTTATTTTTGCCAGGAAGGCCATTACTGCCGACCATCTTCGCCAAAATCTGTTCGCGAATATAAGTGAACTCCATTTGTCCGTTCCGGCCCGTTACTAAGGGAGTTCTGTCAAATTCAGCGGAGATCTGCTGCAGCGCATAGGCGTCCGGCGCGGGCTTTCCCAATGGCTTGACGGAATAAAATACTAACGAGCCCCCATAATAGCCGGTCAACTTATACGTATAGGTGATGGGCTTGGCCCCGGCGGAGGGTGGTACATCGAACGTGAACAACCCGTCCAATTTTCCATTGACGGATCCGTCGTCGATGAACTTGACGTAAAGTTTGGCCGGAACCTTGTCGTCCGGGTTCGATCCGTACGTGCCGACATACATCCCTTCAATTTCGGTGCGCGGGATGATGGTGTTCGGAGGCCGCGAACCTGGCTGCGCGGCTGGCGCCTTCTCAGCCGCGACCAGCTTGGCCGATTCATCGGCGTCCCGCGTGGCCTCAAATTTAGGGCTCAGGCCACCCCGCATCGTGCCCGAAATTCGCCCCGCGCCATTGCCGGCCTCGGGATCGAAGACGCCGTTCATTGCCGACATGTCGAGCCCGACAGGCGGGGGAGATTTCCATCCGCCGCGAATCAACTGGACCATTCGATTCGTTGCGATGAATCGACCCTTGACGTCGCAGGTGTAGGCCTTCTGGTCAGCCCCTTGCGCCACGTACAAGGTGAACTCGCCGACAAGACTCCCCCTGTCCTGCAGCGTAAGTGACAGCTTGAATTTCATCGGCCCCTGGTCACTGGCGCAGGTGCCGTTGTAAACGCCAGTGATGGAGGTCGGTTTGGCGGCCTGGGCCGGCTGGGCCTGAGCGCGGGAACAAAACGCACAGAGGACGAATATCGAAGCAATGGAGAGCCGAAAAGCGATTGAGCCCGAGAGATGTAGAGCCATGGGGCAACATTATGACAGCGATAGACCTCGCCGCAATGAAAATCCCTTGCAGGTTTTTTCAGGGAATTCGGCAGTGGTCCGAGTGCGCGGAGATGTGCTGGAGCAACTCTTCCAGCACCTCTTCGACGGCTCGCCCCGCGGTCTCAATTTGAATGCGAGGATCGGTCCAGGGATGGTAGTCGCGATCCAACACATCCTGCCAGGCGGGCGGCTTGAGGCCCGCAATGTCGATCTCACGGTTCTCAATTCTTCGACGATGTTCGCGCCGATCAGAACACACGATTTCGACATCGATGAAAGGGGCGCCCGCGTCTTTGGCAGCTTGACGCCAGGCGTCGCGGGTGAGTTGCCACGGGTTGACGGAGTCGGCGATGACGTTGTTGCCGAGGCTCAGGTTTTCCTTGGCGGTGGCATAGCCGACCGTATAACCCAAGCCGCCGACGTCTTTGATTCCGCCCTGGACGAGCGCTGTCTCGATCGTGTCGGCGCGCAGATAAACAGCATTCAGTCGCGCCGCCAGTCGCTTGGCAAGAGTCGTTTTGCCAGTCCCGGGCAGGCCCGAGAAGATGATGAGAATTGGCTTTGACATGGGTCGAGTGGCGCGCCCATTTCTCCCCATGAAGCACCACCTCGGCGCAGATAGAATAGCTGCATCGAAGTGACGGCAAAAGGCAAGGTCTCGCAGATTGCACGAAATCGACGCGAAATCAACCGCAGGTGAGATTCAGGATCGCAGCACTTTTTCGGCAATAATCGCGCCGCCGCGTTCGCATCAGCAACCCAAACGCCAGTACGACAAATCCAATCGCGGAAGGCTCCGGCGTTGAAATCGCGTAGAGCGTACCGTTGGAGCCGCCGACGAAGAGCGTGCCGTCGCTGTAGGCGAGATTTCCTGAGATGCCGTATGACCAGTCGGCCTGATGGGTCGCGAGGTCCAAGGCATAGGTCGTAGTGGTCGTGGACAAGAAAAGGACGTTGTCGGTCGCGACCATCGGACCGGTAAGAGTCCCGCTTGTCGGAGTCCACGACCAGAGTGTGTTTCCTGTCAACTCATCGAGAGCAACGACTTTTCCACCGTCATCCGCATAAAGAACGCCATTGGCAAGCGTGGGCTGTCCGGTGAAGTGATCCGAGAGCACCCACGCGATGTGTGGCGTGTGGGTGGCATCGGCCTGGGTGCTGAACAAAAGAAGCCGGCCGGCGGACGACTCATTGGGGTATACGGAGCCTGGCTCGTTAATCGTGAAGGCGTCGTTA
>DATNDF010000211.1 GCA_035607015.1 Candidatus Angelobacter sp.
TCGCCGTTTCCACGTCGGCCGAGCGCATCAATCAGGAAGGCCGTATCCTCGGCCCGGTCCCCGTGATCGCAGACTCCGTCTTGTTCAACACGCCGGAGGCCGACGCCGCGGTCTCGGCGATGCAAATCTTTCCGATCGACAATCCCTGGAACGAAGACATATCGCGTCTGGCCGTCCTCCCCAACTCGGACACGATGATTCAGCAAATCATGACCGACTTGCTGTCAACCCGCCGCACGCTCCGCGCGTTCTTCGAAATGAATTTCGTGCTCGTGCCCGACAATCAGCCGCTTGCGTCCATCGATTTCTTCAACTACCCCGACGAGTCCGATCCGGGCCCGTATCCGGTTCCTCCGAATCTGCCGATCGAAACATGGCCGCACGAAACCGGCGCGCTGACGCTCGAAGAGTGGCAACGGGACATCAACAACGATGGCGGTGATCGTCACGCGATCATCGTCCAGCCGGGCCGCGGTCTCATCTGGGAAACGTGGCTGACCAGGCTCGTCGCCACGAACTGGGAGGCGTCGAATGGCGCGAAGTTCGACTTGAACAGCAACGCGCTGCGACAGGCCACCTGGACTTCGGGCGACGCGGCGGGATTGCCGATGTTTCCCGCGCTTCCGCGATACGACGAGTGCGAGCGGGGCATGGTGGAGCATGCCCTGCGGCTCGTCGTGAAACGCACCCGGCAGGAGTTTATTTATCCGGCGCGGCATTTTGCCTCGTCCACGCCGGCCGCCAACACCAATGTGCCCGCGATGGGGCAACGGCTGCGGTTGAAGTCAACTTTTGTCATCCCCGACAACTGGACCATCGAGGAGAAAGCCGTCTTGCGCGCGTTCAAAAAGTATGGCGCGCTCGTGGCGGACAACGGCAACTTCTTTTCCATTTCCGTCACGCCGGACGACCGCTGGCCGGCGAACGTGTTCGATCACCTCTCCACGATTTCAATCACCAATTTTGAAGTCGTTCAGACCACGGGCCCAGCGGAAGGCCCCCGCTCGCCGAATCCACCCGTCGCCTTCGCCGGAAATGATCAGTCCGCCCCGTATGGGACCGCCGTTCAGTTGCAAGGTTTCGTCGGTTTCGATCTCTCGAATCCGCCGCCGGCGATCACCTGGCAGTTCATTTCCGGCCCCGGCCCGGTGATTTTTGGCGACGCAACGAAGACAAATACAATCGCGACATTCAGCGTACCGGGGAGTTACAGCCTCATGTTGAACGCGGACGACGGAGTTCACGCCGTGGCCCGCGATGCCGTGGTGATTACCGTGACCCGGTCAATCGTGCTGACCATCGCGCAAAACGGAACCAACGCAACAGTAACGTGGCTGGGAGGGACCGCGCCGTTCGTACTGGAAACGACGGACGAACTGTCGTCGCCACGATGGAGCGCACTGATTACAACGAATTCACAAACCGTGGTCATTCCCGTTTCGGATAATGCGGGTTTTTATCGCGTCCGGGGTCAATGATGCGCGCCGACGGTTGCGTCGTCAGTCATCATCGTCCGCGTGCGGCGTGATGGCCCACTCCGGATATCCCGGGCGCGGGCCCTTCATCGCACGCCAAATAATCCGGTTGAGCAGGTCCTCGGGGCATTGGTCGGCCTGTTCCAATGGCAGTCGCGCACTGACGATTGAATCACGGCGCAGCGAGGAGTCCGAGACGTGTTTCGGGTCCGGATTCATTTCGTCGAGCGGCACGTTGTTCGGCACCGCGACAAAGGGCGCAACGTCCGGCTGCTCGCTGAAACAATCCACCATGGGCGTGGCCGTCGCGTCCATCATGTTCATTGGCGGCAGACCAAGGATCAACTCGATCGTGCGCAGGATGCTGGTTTGGTTGTATTGGACACTGACAACCTGCCGTCGTTTTGTGTAAGGACTGATGACGTAAGCCGTCGTCCGATACCCACTGACGTGGTCCCACCCGGCTTGCGGATCGTCTTCGACGGCGAATATGCAGGTCTCCCGCCAAAAACGGCTGTGGCTGATGGCCTCGACGATTTGACCGAACGCGACGTCGTTGTCCGCTACGTGCGCGGCCGGCGTCGGCGTGCCCGCCTTGGTGCCGGACGTGTGGTCGTTGGGCAGGCAAATGATGACCAGGTTGGGCAATTCTCCGCTCTGCGCGAACTGTTTCAACTCTTTGATGAACTGCGCCGCGCGGAATACGTCCGGAATCCCCAAATCCCAACCGACGCTGTTGGTCGCGAGATAGGGCCGCAACGACTCGATTGCCGGACGGCTGCGGATGTTGATGAGGCCGGTCTGGTTGACGAAGTCGCGGTAGTGATCGAGAAAACCTGGTTTCCCTTTCCGCGCCGGATCGCGCCAGGATTTTTCAGTGACCGCAAACTCCCCGTAATCGCGCAGCGTCTTTCCATGCGCGAGCGCGTTGTCCCAGATGAAGCCGGATGGCGCATAAGCCAGCGCATCCACGTCGCTGTCCTCCATGCCATCGGGATAACTGCGGGGAAAACCCGCGAACGACTTCTCCATGTAATCCGTGGCAAAAGCGGTGTCCGACCATTGATGGCCGTCGGCGCTCAAAATGCCGGAGCAATAGGTGTTGTCGAGAAGCGCGAACTCGCGGACAAGCTTGTGCTGATTCGGCGTTATGCGCTCGCCGAAAACACACAGATCCGCGTCGCCGTTGCCTTCCGTGATGTCGCCGAGCACCTGATCATAGGTGCGGTTTTCCTTGATGATGTAAACGACGTGCTTGAACACGGACGGTTCGCCCGCACGCTCGGGCACGGGGCGCGCCGCCTGGCCGACGCGCGCCGGCAGGCCCGCCAGGCGCAGCATTGGTTCTCGATAATTTCGAAGGACCGATTGTGTGTGGACCGCCAGGTCGCCTTTTGTCGGCACCGGCACGAGGGACACCGTTCCAAAGTACTGATGTGAGTTGCCGGCAATCCTCCCGGTCCGGGCGTCCTTCCGGCCGGGTCCGATGCCTTTGATGTTTGCGACGCAAAGTTTGTTCCTCTTCACATCAACGGCAATCGCGCCGGGAAACCAGCCGGTGGGAATGAGGCCGAGCAACCGGGATTTGCCGGGCCGGAATGCGACCACTGCAACGGCGTTTTGTGTGCCATTGCAAACGAAAAGCGTTTTACCCGGTTTATCGAAAGCGAGGGCGTTGGGACTGGCTCCGAACAGATCCGCCGGGTTCGATTTTACCCAGACGGTTTCGACGACCTTGTCCTTGCGCGTGTCAATGACACTCACCGTGTCGCCGCCGGCGTTCGCGACCGCCAGATATTTTCCGCCCGGGGCAGGCGCCAGCGCCGACGAATGCAGGCCGACGGGAATCTCCCGGGTCGAAGCGTTGCCGCGCAAATCAACCACCGATACCGAGCCTTCATTGGCAATGTAACGGATGGAATCGACGCGTACGCGCGTCCCGCGCCCCGCTGGGCCGGTTATACTCTGTGCGTCCGGGCGGCGACCGCCCCAGTTGCTCACGTACGCCTTTTCCCCGACAAGCACCACATCGTAGGGCGCGACACCAACGTCCCAGAAGCGAATCACCTTGCCGGTCTTAAGATCAAGTTCCGCGAGACGGTTGGACAAATTCAGCGCAACGTACAGCTGGCGGCCGTCGCGTGAAATCGCAAGTCCCGCGGGGATGTCTTCTTTGCGATCCAGCGCGGTCGCCGCGGGTAGTGGAATCGAGTACAAGGGCGAGACCCGGTGGTCGGAATTGACTCCGAAGACTTTAAGGCTCCCGTTGACGTTCGAGAGGAAGATCCGCGAACCATCCGGAGAAAAGATAAGCCCCGTGTAGCTGAGCTGGCCTTCCTTGTCCGGCTCGAGGATGTGACTGGACACCGATTCCGGGTTTACATCCGTCGCTTTGTCGGACGGAAGCGGAACGTGTTGTGTGATTTTTCCCGATCCAGGATCGATAATAATGAGTTCATGCGTCTTGCCAGACACCGCCAGAGTTTTTCCGTCCGGACTTAACGCCAATCCTTGAGGGCGCAATCCCGGCAACTCGATCTGAATGCCCGCCGGAGTCAGAATCTGGTTCACCGGTGTAACGACGCGGCTGCCGCCCGCGCGGCCAACCCTTTCCCGAGTCCACTCGGCGGCCCGGCCCCGAATGACGATGGCAATCATCAAAACCATTGCTGCCCACGAGACAGCGAGCTGGCGCAAGAATCTACCCGAGTGCGTTTGTTTCATGGAAAAAATCTTCGTATCGCAAGCCGGCTGCGCACAAGCTAGAACCCCAACTTCGCCAGCTCGTTTTGCAGTTGCATCTGAAACACCTGTAGATCGGCTGCTGACGGTTTATAGCCTTGTTCTTTTGGAGACAGACCGAGCCGTCCCATCTGGTCGAGATACCAATCAGCGCCCTTGCCGTCACTGAACGTGACACTGCCGCTGACAATGGCACCCGGTCGTGCGATCTGATCCACTTTCACCGAAACACCGCGCGCGCCTCCAGGAGCCATTTCATTTTCCGGTCCGGGTTCTTCCGTGTCTTCACCCTCGTCGCCGGCTTCTTTTGGCGCGGCAGAGCCGGCAACGGCGGTTCCCGACACGTCGATCGTTTTCGGCGGATCCACGTCCTTGGGCGTGAGCTTCAAATCGTCCACCAGCATGCGAACTTCCATATAGGTCAGCCGGACACCCAGCTCGTCAGCCAGTCGTGTTTGTATCTCGGCCAGTTTCTGTCCGCGTGCAACCCAATCAGCCACAGCGCGCTTGTGTGCGTCGTCCAGGTTCATCATCTGTTCTATTCGGAAGGATTAGTGCCCCGGATTCAACTGAAATCTTTCATCGGGCCGTCGGCTGTTCGCAAATCGTATTGCATTACGACGCCCTTCATCCAACATCTTCGGCCGTGGGCCCAACTCGCTCCGTGCCGAACCTGAAACCGCCGTTATGCGCGTGATATCCGGCATTCGCTTCCGTCCGCGATTGGTGGATGGGCTCAAGGAATATTCCCGCCAGGATTTTTTTGCCGACCTGGTGGCCGGCGTGACGGTCGGCATCGTCGCCTTGCCGCTCGCAATGGCGTTCGCCATCGCTTCGGGCGCAAAACCTGAGGCAGGCATTTTCACGGCGGTCATCGCGGGTTTTCTCATCTCCTCGCTCGGCGGTACCCGCGTTTGCATTGGCGGACCGACCGGAGCCTTTATCGTCATCCTGTACGGCATCGGCGCAAAATACGGACCGAGCAATCTTGCCGTCTGCACCGTGATTGCCGGCGTAATCCTGCTGATTCTGGGTCTGGCCCGTCTGGGAACAATGATCAAGTTCATCCCTTACCCGGTGACGATGGGTTTCACCAGTGGGATCGCCGTGCTCATTTTCACCACCCAGATCAAGGACTTCTTTGGCCTGCAGATGGACCAGGTGCCATCTGAATTCATGGAGAAAATCAAAGTACTGGCCGGGCATTTCGGCACCCTGCAATGGCCGACTGTCACCATGGCTGCGGGGTCGCTGGCGATCATTCTCTTCTGGCCGAAGAACTGGCAACGCCGCGTGCCCGGATCGATTGTCGCACTGCTCCTTGGCACGGCGGCCGTCGCACTGTTCCAATTACACGTCGAGACCATCGGCAGTCGTTTTGGCGGCATCCCGCAGGGCTTTCCTTCGCCGAACATGCCCGTGGTGTCATGGGGCAATATTCAGCACCTTTTCCAACCTGCGATGACCATCGCCCTGCTTGCGGCCATCGAGTCGCTGCTCTGCGCGGTCGTCGCCGACGGGATGACCGACGACCGGCACGATTCCAACCAGGAACTCATGGCGCAGGGCTTTGCCAATATCATCAGTCCATTCTTTGGAGGCATCGCTGCCACGAGCGCCATCGCGCGCACGGCGACCAGCGTGAAGAGCGGCGCGCGCTCGCCGGTCGCGGGCATTATTCACTCGCTCACCCTGCTACTTATCATTCTGATTGCCGCGCCGCTGGCCAGGTTCATTCCGCTGGCGACACTGAGCGCCGTTCTCGTAAACGTGGCGCTGCACATGGGCGAATGGCACAACTTCGGCCGCCTGCTTAAATGGCCGGTGTCCGACACGGCGGTATTCCTGGTCACATTTGCTTTGACAGTGGTCATTGACCTCACGGTCGCGGTCGAAATTGGCATGGTGCTGGCCGCAATGCTGTTCATTAAACGGGCGTCCGAAACCACTCAAATCATGGCCGTGGACGAAAGCACCGAGACCGAAGGACTGCATCATTCGCTGGTCGGCAAACAGATTCCGGACGGTGTGATGGTTTACCGCATCTTTGGCGCGTTCTTCTTTGGCGCTGCGGACAAGCTCGAGAGCGTCCTGAAGAGGGAGAAACGGGAGCCGGAGGTGCTGATCCTGCGCATGAGAAAGGTGATGGCCATGGACGCCACCGGTCTCAACGCGCTGGAAGACCTCTATGAACGGCTGCACCACAAACGCAAGCACCTCCTCTTGAGCGGTCCGCATACCCAGCCATTGCTGGTAATGGACAAATCGGGGTTTCTCGACCGTATCGGTCGAGAAAATGTCTGTGCGCACATCGACGCGGCGCTTGAACGGGCGCGCGAGATTCTCGGCCTTCCGCCGGCGGCGCCCACGGACCCGCACCATGAGGAAAAGCGAAGACTCGAAGCGGTGCGCCAGGAATTGACCAGCGTGCTGGAAAAGGTCCAGGATACTCTCAAGTCTCCGACAAGCGGCGGCAGCGGTCCGGCGGCGGGCCAGCCACACCAGCCGGGCGCGGCGAAGACCGAATCCCGACAATGAGTTCACTCCCGGTAATGGTCATTCCCCCGGTTCGCGATGGACCCCGTGCGTTGCGTTCGGATTGCGGCTCCCGCCTCGTGCGGATTCTCTCCCGGTCAGATCGGCGGGATCGAAGGCAGACACAACTTTCAGCACCCGGTGCCCTCGACGGTCGATGCACCATTAAATAGCGTGGCGCCATGCACGACCTTGCACTCACTCTGCTGCAGCTGTGCCTGCTGGGTTACCTCGTCGGAGCGATCGCGGGATTGTTGTTTCTGCGCGCGAACAAGCTCGCAAACCTTTTCGCGTTCGGATGCGGCGCGCTGGCGGCGCTGTGTGGAGTCGTCTCCTGCGGCATCTTCCTGGCCACCGGCGCTGCCGCCAACCAATCATCCTTCGAGGTGTTCCCCTCGCTAATCCCTTATGTGCGGATCAGCGCGCGAGCCGACCCTCTCGGATGTTTCTTCTGCCTGATTGTCTCCTTGGTGGGACTATCGCTGTCCACTTATTCGGTCGGCTATGCACGCGGGTTTTACGGGCGCAAAAACGTCGGTGTGCTTGGCGCGTTCTTCAATACGCTGCTGCTCGCCACGACGCTGGTGTTTCTCGCGGACAACGCCTTCTTTTTCCTCATCGCATGGGAGATCATGGCGCTCACGGCGTACTGCCTCGTGAGCTACGAGCATGAACACGACGAAACAAGACGCGCCGGGGTGCTCTACTTCGTCATGTCACATATCGGCACCGGATGCCTGATTCTTGCTTTCCTGCTGCTGTTCCAGATATCAGGCACTTACAGCTTCGACAGCTTCCACTCGCTCGGTAACCAAATGTCACCCAACGCGCGCAACGCGGCGTTCCTCCTTTTCCTCGTCGGCTTCGGTGTCAAGGCCGGCATCGTGCCGCTGCATATCTGGCTGCCGGCAGCACACCCCGTCGCGCCAAGCAATGTGTCCGCGCTCATGTCCGGGGTGATCATCAAAAGTGGCATCTACGGGTTGACGCGCGTTTTCTTCGAATTCCTCGGCACGCCACCTCTGTGGTGGGGCGTTACCATCCTCAGCGTCGGCACCGTCTCCGCGTTGCTCGGCGTACTCTATGCACTGATGGAACATGACCTGAAGCGGCTGCTGGCTTATCACAGCATAGAAAACATCGGCATCATTTTGATGGGCCTCGGTGCATCGCTCATGTTTCTGCACACTGGACATCCGATGCTGGCGACATTCGCGCTGATTGCCGGTCTCTATCACACCATCAACCACGCACTCTTCAAGGCCTTGCTCTTCCTGGGCGCAGGCGCGGTCCTGCACGCCACGCACACGCGCAATATGGAGGAACTGGGCGGACTGGCGAAACGAATGCCGAGGACGGCGCTCTTCTTCCTCATCGGCGCAGTAGCCATCTCCGCGCTGCCGCCGCTCAACGGATTCGTCAGCGAGTGGCTCACCTTCCAGTCCTTGTTGCAGGGTTTCAGCACGACCACCAGCCTGATCCGGCTCGTGTTCCCGCTGTGCGGCGCGATGCTCGCGTTGACCGGCGCGCTGGCGGCGGCGTGTTTCGTAAAGGCATTCGGCATTACATTCCTGGCGCAGCCCCGCAGCGAGGAAGCCGCGCGGGCGCGTGAGGTTTCGCCCGCGATGCTTTTCGGCCAGGTGATTCTCACCGTGGCATGCGTCTTCCTCGGATTGTTTCCGACGCTTTTTCTGACCTTGCTCGACCCATTGACGCAACAACTCACCGGATGGCAGTTGAGCGGGCAACTTAGCGCGGCCAACGGTCTTGTACTCTCCGGCGTCGCGCGCGACGGCGGAACCGTTTCGACGCTCGGTCTCACGCTGATGGCGGTTTTTCTGCTGCCCGTGCCGTTCGTTCTCCAACTGGCGTTCTCACGGCGCTCAAAGAGCCGCGTCGGGCCGACCTGGGCGTGCGGTCAGAAACCGCTGACACCGCGAATGGAATACACCGCCACCGGCTTTTCGAAACCGATCCGGATGATTTTCAAATCTCTTTTTCGGCCGCGCCGCGAGGTTCAACGGGAATACGATTTCTCACCTTACTTCGCGAGGACCCTCCGCTTCGAAGCCCACGTCGAGGAAATTTTCGAAACACGGATCTACCGGCCCCTCAACCGCCGCGTTCTGTGGGCGTCACGACGGATGCGCGCCCTTCAGGCCGGCAGTCTCCAGGCATACCTGATCTACATTTTCATCACGCTGCTGATTCTGCTCCTGTTTGCGTTATGAACCCCCTCCTCCCTGCCATCGTCTTCCAGACGGCCCTGGTGCTCCTGCTCGCGCCTCTGGTAAGCGGATGCATCAGGAACTGGAAGGCAAAATTGCAAAACCGCCGCGGCCCACGCGTCTGGCAGACTTATTTCGACATCATCAAATTCCTCCGCAAGGACATGGTGATCTCCGAGCACACTTCCTGGGTGTTTAGAACGGCGCCGTATGTGGTCTTGATCAGCTCGTTATTGGTGGGGATGATGGTGCCAATGGCGACCGCGCAAGCGCCATTGAGCCTGTTCGGGGGCGCGCTGGCGGTCGTCGGACTGCTCGCGCTCAGTCGTTTTTTTCTCGCACTGAGCGGACTCGACTCTGGAAGCCCCTTCGGCGGCATGGGCAGCAGCCGCGAAATGACCATTGCCGCCATCGCTGAACCGACGATGATGCTGGCCATCTTCACCGTCGCCATTACGGCCGGTTCGACGGACCTCAGCCGCATTGTGCAGGCGACGCAGGGACCGATGTGGAAGGTTCTCAACCCGACGTACGTCCTTGCCTTCGCCGCGTTGTTCATCGTGCTGTTGGCTGAAACGGGTCGCATTCCGGTGGATAATCCGGCCACGCACCTGGAGCTGACGATGATTCACGAGGCCATGCTGCTCGAATACTCGGGCCGCAACCTGGCCTTCATGGAATGGGGCGCGTCCATCAAACAACTCGTGTTGATGACGCTGCTCATCAACGTATTCATTCCGATCGGCATCGCAATGGACACCACGCCGGCAGCGCTCGGTCTGGGCTTGTTCGCCTACGTGACGAAACTGCTTCTCCTTTCTGCGGTGGTGGCGGTGGTCGAAACCACGAATGCCAAGCTGCGCCTGTTTCGCGTGCCGGACTTGTTGAGCGCCGCCTTCGTGCTCGCAACGCTGTCGCTGCTGTCCACGTTCTTGTTTCGTTGACCATGACACCGGAACTCTCCATCGGTTCGCAACTCACCACGCTCCTCGCCTCCGCGATGCTCGTGGTGCAGTTGTTGATGGTGGCCCAGCGCCAGTTGCTCACGAGCATCCGGCTGTTCGCCCTCCAGTCGTTGTTCCTGGCCGGCATCGCCGTGGAGAATGGCTTTCTGCATCACGCGCCGCACGTGTATTTTCTCGCCGCGCTCACGGTCGCGGGCAAAGTCCTCTTTCTCCC
>DATNDF010000212.1 GCA_035607015.1 Candidatus Angelobacter sp.
AAACAATGCCCGCGCTGCCGACCCCCAGCAGCAACACGATTACGCCAATCAACTTCAACCGGGTGGCTCGTTTGGAGACTGGACCGGGTGTTTTGCAGCTCTCGGACATGTCGCAAGTCGTTATTTGCCACCCGTCACTCAAATGCAAGTCCGGCAATGACCGGGATCGTTATCCCGCTCTCTTTCATTTCGATGGCCAATCCGAAATAGATGGCAAAGAGGCAGTCATTAAACAAAGCGAAAAAATCACAGGAAAACCCCTGCGCCGCTCTTCCGGCAAAAAGGAAATTCTTCGCCCAAAAATCCTGGCGGCCAGTTCCGACGGCAATACTTGAATTTGTCCAAATTGCACCCCGCGCTTCTTAGTGTCGAATCATCAGTCCGCTCTCAAACTCTCTGCGCCTCCTTTGCCCACGTGTCCTTCAACGTAATCGTCCGGTTTAGAACCAGTCTCGGGTTTTGGGTCGAAAGCTCCGACTCCTTGTCGAGACAGAAGTAGCCCAGACGCTCGAATTGGTAGCGAAGTTCTGACTTCGCGGATTTCAAACCGGGCTCGCACTTGGCGTGGATGACTTCAAGACTGTGTGGATTCAGATGTTGCCGGAAGTCGCCGGAGGCGTCGGGTTCGGGTACGGTGAACAGCCGGTCGTACAGGCGCACTTCGGCGTCAACGGCATGTGTCGCGCTGACCCAGTGAACCGTGCCTTTGACCTTGCGCGCCGCGTTCGTACCTCCACTCTTGCTGTCGAGATCAGCCGTGCACCGCAACTCGACGATTTTGCCGCTCGCGTCCTTCACCGCTTCGTCGCACCTGATGATGTAGGCGTATTTGAGGCGCACTTCGCCGCCCGGGCGCAGACGGAAAAATTTCGGGGGCGGGTTTTCCATGAAATCGTCCTGTTCAATGAAAATGTCGCGCGTCAAAGGCACTTTTCGCGTGCCGGCATCCGGGTCTTCGGGATTGTTCGTCGCCTCGCATTCGATGACCTTCCCGGCGGGAACATTGGTGAGGACAACCTTGATCGGGCGCAACACGACCAAACGGCGCAGGGCGATCCGGTTCAGGTCTTCACGGATGGCGTGTTCGAGCACCGCCACATCGGTGAGAGCATTGTATTTGGTGATGCCGATGTTGCTGGCGAATGCGCGCAACGCGCGGGCGGTAACGCCGCGCCGGCGGAGTCCGCTGATGGTGGGCATGCGCGGGTCGTCCCAGCCAGAGACGAGGCCTTCGTTGACGAGCTGCATGAGCTTGCGCTTGCTCATGACGGTGTAGCCCAGACTGAGGCGGGCGAATTCGTATTGCTTTGGCAACGCGCGTGTCAGTTCGAGGCTTCCGAGGATCCAATCGTAAAGCGGCCGGTGAACCTCGAACTCCAGCGTGCATATCGAATGGGTGACGCCTTCAATGTAATCGCTCAGGCAATGGGCGAAGTCATACATCGGATAGATGCACCATCTGTTGCCGGTGTGATGGTGCTCCGCGTGCCGGATGCGATAAAGCACGGGGTCGCGCAACCAGATGTTGGATGACGCCATGTCGATTTTTGCGCGCAAGGTGCGTTTACCGTCCGGAAACTCGCCCGCCTTCATCCGGGCAAAGAGATCGAGGTTTTCTTCCGTGCTGCGGTTGCGAAACGGCGAGTCCTTCCCCGGCCGATCGGGTGCGCCCCGGTATTTGTCCGTGTCCTCCGGACTCAGATCGCAAACGTAGGCGACCCCCTTCTTCACGAGTTGTACGGCATACTCGTAGAGCGGATCAAAGTAGTCGGAGGCGTAAAATGGCTCGAGAGTTTGCGACGGATCGGCTGCGGCCGGAATCTGGAAATCCTGGTTCCCCTTCACTGTCTGCACTCCGGGCACCTTGCCTTTGGGCTTTAAGCCGAGGCAATGATCCGCCCAGCCCTTGATGAGCCAGTTGACGTCCTCGAAAATGGAATCCACATATTCCACCTCCTCCTTGGTTGGATTGGTGTCGTCGTAGCGGAGGTTGCAGAGGCCGCCAAATTCACGCGCGACGCCGAAATTGAGACAGATCGATTTCGCATGCCCGATGTGCAGGTAACCGTTCGGTTCCGGAGGGAAGCGGGTGTGAATCTGCGGATACTTCTTCTCAGCGACATGCTGCGCGACAATGTCGCGGATGAAATCCCCGGGCGCGGAAGGCACATGTTCTTTGTTCGGCACAGTCATATTCAAGGATGCTGAGAGTAAGGGGAGGGCGAAGCCCCCTGCAAGCGTGTTGCTTGGCCGGTCGCGCGGCCCGTCAGCGCAGGAGAATCGTGACCATGAAGAGCAGAAGGATCAGCGCGACCATCCACCACAGCCATCGCGTGCCGCGTGCTCCGGCCGGATTCTCCGCCGCTTCGTCGAACTCCTCCCGGATGAATTCATTGTAATTGAATTCCTCGTCGGGAATGCCGGTTTGGCTCGCGCGAGCGCGCTCTGACCAGCCGGTGGATTCATCCGACCCACACTCGGGACAGGCCACGGCATTGGGCGGCACCTCCGCGCCGCAGTTGGGGCAGTATTCAGGTGAGGCGGGCATGCAAGGTCTGAAGGCTGAAA
This sequence comes from Candidatus Angelobacter sp., assembly GCA_035607015.1. Taxonomy (NCBI): domain Bacteria; kingdom Pseudomonadati; phylum Acidobacteriota; class Terriglobia; genus Candidatus Angelobacter; species Candidatus Angelobacter sp. The sequence continues at coordinate 2,569 of DATNDF010000212.1, forward strand.
TCCGGCGCGTTTCGCAGTGAGTGAACAGATCGGGCCGCTCCCGGCGCCGTCAGCCGCCACAGGGATGCGCTTCTCAAAGAGTCTTTAAGCATCAGCGCAATGAGCCAAGGAATTCGAGCAGATCGGCGGCTTCCTGGGCCGTGAGCGTTTGCAACAATCCTTCGGGCATGGCCGAAACCTTCGACGCCTCCATGGATTTCACGTCCGTGAGCTTGACGTGAACTTCATTGAGAGCGGCGTCTTTCAACACCACTTCATCGGCGCTTTTCCGCACGAGAAGGCCGGAGTAACTCAAATCGGCTTTCGCCTCCACCTGATAGGTCGCGAATGCCGGATCGATGACCTTCGACGGATTGAGAATGTTGTCCAGGAGTTGTGTGCGCGAATATTTCTGGCCGATGCGGCTCAGGTCCGGACCGAAATCCCGCCCCTGCCCGCGAACGCGATGACATTGGAAACACTGCGCCCCGCCTTCGGCGAAAAACACCTTCTCTCCGCGCGACGCATCACTTTTCAACACGAGAATCTGGTCCGGTTTGACGTCCGCCCCGAGTCGTCTGACCCGCTTTTCCTCGGGAACGAACCGCTCGAACAGGTCGCGCACCACCGGGTTTGCGTTGGCCGTTCCTCGCGCGATCACTTCCGTCCGCAAATCCGTCTTGAACGAATGCGTATTGATTTCGCGCAACGCGGCCAATGCGCCGACGGTCGATCCCAGCAACCGGTCAATCGATTCCGTGCGTTCCTGCGGTGAAGTGATTTTTCCGGTCGAGATCTCTCTCAACAGCCGACGATTGGCTTCCTCCATTGTTTCCGCAGCGGATTCGCCGGTTTCGTTCGTGACCGCTCGTGGCATTTGTTTGATCCAATCGTAAATCAGGTTCAGCCCCGCGTCGCTGACCACGCGCGAGCCGATGCGCGGCATGTGCGCCGGTCCCAGCGACGAGAGGCGATAATAAAGCACTGACCGAAGCGGGTCGCCCGGCGTGATGACGTGCGCGCCCGGGATGTTGAATGTGCCTTGCGACGGCGTGAAACCGACTGTCCGGCTCTCTTCCAGCTTCTGGTCGTAGTTGAAGAACGATGCGACTGAGCCGCCCGCGCCGAAACGATGACAATGCGCGCAGTTGGCGTGCAGCCAGGAACGCGCCCGCTCCTGCAAACCGGCTTTCGCGTCGCTCGGATCCGTAAGCTTCACTGCCGGTTCATCAAACAATGACTTGTCGAGCATCCCGATGTGGGCCAGCGTCCGAATCTGGTTGTCGGTGCGCATCCCCCGCTCGCCGTTGGAAGCTGACGCCGGATAGCTGCGGTCTCCATTCAACTCGAAAAAATTGAACGCGAGCGGCGGACCACCCCACGAATTGTGGCAGCGCAAACATTCCGCCCGGCTGTGAAAATGCCACGTCTGTCGGCGGTGGCCGCCCGGAGCCTGCGCGTCCGTGATTTCAAGCGCGCGATCCGCCCCCCGGGCATCCACAAGCGTGGCATCGGTTTGCGCGTCGTTCCACTGATACGCGTAACCGTGCCAGTTCACGCCGTCGAAATGAAGAATCTGTGTTTCGATGCGTCGGCGGCTCTGCGCTTTGCCGGGCTCCATTTCGAGTGACAGCGTCTTCGCGAGAAGCGCGTTTGAAGGAAAGATCCACTTCACCGCACCCCAAAGGTCCTTGCCCTTGTAAACTCCCGTGGTTTCTGGAAAGGCGGCAAACCGTTCCGCCGTGGCGCCATCGCTCCAGAGTTCGGCGTTGACCGAGAACGGTATTACGCCCGGCGCGGGCGTGTGGTCTTTCGCGGGGGCGACGATTCCGGTTTCGCTCAACTTTCGCGGAAAGCTCGAGCTGTTGTCTGGAACGGGGTTTGGTTCGAGCTGGAAAATGCCGCCGCCATAGTCCACGGCGTAAAGCTCACCGGCGTTGTCCTCGCCGAAACAAACGACTTGCATCGTGCTGTTGGCCAGTTCGCGGCGCCAGGTAAGCTGTTTGCCGTCATGACGCAGACCCCAGAACTTGCCGGTCACCCAGTCGCCATAGATGTAAACACCGTCGAGTTCGCGCAGGTGTTTGCCGTGATAAACAGTCCCGCCGGTGATGGATGCGGCCTCGGTGTGAGGATGGGAAACAACCGGCGGGAGAATCGGAGTCGGGCCGAGCCTGCCGTTCGGTTTGACCGATTGCGGACCTTCGACGACGCTCCATCCGTAGTTTCCGCCGCGCTCGACGCGATCAATCATCTCCCACAGTTCCCAGCCGACATCGCCGACCCACAAGGCGCCGGTGTGCGGATCGAAACTCATCCGCCACGGATTGCGAAAACCGTAGGCCCACACTTCCGGGCGCGCCCGGGCCGTGTTCACAAACGGGTTGTCCGCCGGCACGCGATAGGGTCTGCCCCCGTCCTCGTGGTCAACGTCAATGCGGAGCACCGACGACAATAGATCGCTGATGTCCTGGCCCGTGTTCAGCGGGTCGGGCGGGTCCGGTGACGCAGTGTCTCCGGTGGAAATGTAGAGATAACCGTCCGGCCCAAACTTGATGCAGCCACCGTTGTGTCCGCCCGAAAGCCAGGTGATGACAATTTTCTCACTTGCAGGATCAATGCGCGGGGGATCGATCTGCGCCATCGTGAAGCGCGACACATGCGAGCCTTCCGGCAGACCATCTTTCAAAACGTAGCAGAGGTAGATGAAATGGTTTGTTGCGAAACCCGGATGAAATGCCATCCCGTAAAGCTGGGTGAATTCCTGGATGCCGCTGTGCAGATCGATGACGAGGTCGGGTTGCCCGACGTCGGGGTCGTTTTTGAACGAAAAAATCTTTCCCGACTGTTCGGCGACAAACAGGCGGTCCATGGCCGGCGTATGAGCCATGTCCACCGGTTCCTTGAACTTGAGCTTCGGAAAGACACGTTTCGCCACGTATGGCAGAGGCGGGTCAGGCGAACCGACCAGTCGTGAAGCCGTCCAGGGAACACGCGTTTCGATTCCAAAGGGTGCCTGGCTGTCCGGACGCAAAATGGATTTCCAGGCGGCCGCGGTTGTCTCGTCAGCGGCGAAGGCAGGTGGGTGGACAAAGAAAACCATTCCGGCGAGCAGGCACAAACGTTCAACGGCCAGTTTCATCGGCTGGTTTTCGCCCACTTATGGCGTGCTTCAGCCGGCGCCGCAAATCTTTTCATGTCGAGGTCACCGCCGGCGTGCGCCGCCGCGCGAAGTGACCGGGGTGTTGTCACTTGTACCAGTCCCGCAGCCGCACTTCGACGCCGCTGTCGCTGCCGACCAGTTGTTTGAATTCCTCCGTGTCGCTGCCGCGATAGTGATAGGGATAAACGATCTTCGGTTTGAACGCGCGCACCGCGCTTGCGGCCTGCTCGACCGTCATCGTGTAAGGCAGGTTCATGCAGACAAACGCCACGTCGATGTTTTTCAGGGCGCGCATTTCCGGGATGTCCTCGGTGTCGCCGCTGATATAGATGCGTTTGCCGCCGAGCGTGATCACATAGCCGTTGCCGCGGCCTTTGGTGTGAAACTTCAGCCGGTCCGCCGTCAGATTATACATCGGCACGGCCTCGATGTTGACTCCGATCACTGTTTTCGTCTCGCCGTTCGCCAGCACGGTCGTTTGTTTGCGCAATTTCTCTGCTAACTTCTCCGTCACCGCGGCCGGCGCAATGAGAGCCGCCTTGTCCGTTGCCACGGCTTCGAGCGTTCCGTTGTCGTGATGGTCGCCGTGGATGTCGGTGACCAGGATCAGGTCCGGCTTGGGCAGTCCGTCGAACCGCTTCGGTCCGCCCACGGGATCGACGTAGATGGTCTTCCCGTTCCAACCTGTGACGAACGTTGCGTGGTTGATCGGATGGATGACCAGGTCGCCATCGCCGGTGGCGATCTTGTCGCCATCGAGGTTGTTCGCGGCGGCCTGCGTGGCTGTCGCCAGCCAGACAGCAGCGCTGGCAATCGCTGGCGCAACGAGGACATTTCTGACCCAACGAATTCTCATTGATCGCATAACGGACCTTTCTCTGTCGGAGTTGAGTTGAACCGTCATTTTGCTTCGGCTCGCTATTCGAGCGGCTCCAGAATCATCCGCTCGCGCGAGTAATCGAAGATGACTTTGAACCTTCTCAATACCTGCATGCCGATGTGCCCGGCGAGGCCTTCATCCACCGGCGAACCTTCCAGGAAAAAATTGGCCAGTGGCTTCTCCACCACCTGGCCGCCCAAACGGAACTTCGGCACGCGGCCAATCCTGGTCCTTGCATCGCCGCCCAGGCCGCGCCTACCGCTTTCCTCCGTCCGGCCAGTAGACTCGACCAGATGATGGGCGTTGACGAAATCGCTGCCAATGCACAGCCCGCCGTCACAGCCGGTGTCGATTTCAAATCTGCCCGAGATTGGCTCCTGGTCTGGCAGGAGGATGGCGGCTTCGACAATTGGCGTGGATTGCCTGATCTTGAACGGGACGACGTCGCCGTTGCCGGAATAGTGGAACGTCTCCGGCTCGCGCAGCGATATTTTCCTTTCCTTCGGATCGATTTCGACAACGAACCGTTTGAAAAAACCTGCGCCCAGCACGCCGTCGCGTTTGCGCCAGTGGCGCTGGTAGCTGGCCGGGAGGGCGGCCACGCGGCGGGGCCGGTAGGTCGCGCCGGAGAGATCAAAAGCGACACCCTCAAACCGGTCCGCCTGTTCCTCCCCCGCGACCCCAACGATGGTGATATGGCCGGTGCGTTTGAGTTCGAGTAATCCGGCCAGTTCGCTGCTGAGCATGTCGATGGAATAGCCGGTGTCCAGCATCAGCAAGGCCGGCTGCGCATCGTTGACCCGCGCAGAAGCCAGAATCCGCCCGCTCACGAATTCGAATGGAAGAGTGACCACGTTCGTCGCTGGCTGGTTGGGAGAAGTTGCGTCCGCGGGCACGGCGCCATTGACGCCCGATTGCACGAGCCATGTCAATACCGCCAGCCCAAGCCAATGTACAGTCGTTTGTCCCGCCACGCCCGGAAGCATACGAAGTCATTTGACCCTTGTCACACCCGGAACGTTTCAAATGAAGTGGCGCCGCGGATCCTTGACCGACGGCCCGATTCCAGAATAAATGGCGGAATCAAACCGTCACCATTCATTATGAAAACCACGCCCCTGACCCGTCGCCGGTTCGTCAAACAAGCCTCAATCACAGCGGCCGCCTTGTCGTTCCCTTTCGTCGCCGGCCGAAACGTGCTTGGCGCAAACAACCGCCTCAACATCGCCAGCATCGGCGTCGGCGGCAAGGGCGCCAGCGACGTCGAGAACGTTGACAACGAGAACATCTACGCGCTGTGCGACGTGGACGAGGTCAACGCGGCCGGTTCGTTCCGAAAATACCCGCAGGCAAAACGGTTCAAGGATTTTCGCGTCATGCTGGAGAAGGAGGGCAGACACATTGACGCGGTTACGGTTTCCACGCCCGACCACATGCATGCGCCCGCCGCGCTGACGGCAATGAAGCTGGGCAAACATGTTTATTGCCAGAAACCGCTTACGCACACGGTGTACGAAGCGCGCCTGATGGCTGAGACCGCGCGCAAACACAAAGTCGCCACCCAGATGGGCAACCAGGGTCATTGCAACGCGGCCACGCGCCGGCTCGTCGAACTGATCCGGGCTGGAGTGCTGGGCAAGGTCAGTGCGATTCACGTCTGGACGGATCGTCCCAACAACTGGTGGCCGCAGGGCATTGAACGTCCCGCCGGGAATCCGCCCGTGCCGCCGACCCTTGACTGGGACCTGTGGCTCGGTGTCGCACCGTGGCGGCCTTACAATCCTGCTTATGTCCCGTTCAAATGGCGCGGTTTTTGGGATTTCGGAACCGGCGCGCTCGGCGACATGGCCTGCCACTGCATGGACCTCGCGTTCTTTTCTCTCAAACTGGGCGCGCCCATGAGCGTCGAAGCGCAGTCATCCGAAGTGAACAGCGAGACCGCCCCGCTTTGGTCCATCATCAATTACGAATTTCCGAACCAGGACGGGCAGTCGCCGGTCAAGATGACCTGGTACGACGGGGGCAAACAGCCGGCGCCCGAACTGGTGAAGGACACCGAGCTGTCGAGCAACGGCATCATCCTTATCGGGGACAAAGACACGCTCTATGTCCCGAGTTACTGGGGCGCGGGCAAGTTTCTTTCCGGCGCGAAGGTCGAGGATTTCAAAAACATCCCGGAAACATTGCCCAAGCCGCCGGGCTTCGAGCGCAACCATCACCAGGAATGGCTCAACGCGTGCAAAGGCGGACCGAAGGCCCTGTCGAACTTTGACTACTCCGGCCCGTTGACGGAGGCGGTGCTCCTCGGCGACGTTGCGTTGCGCGCCGGCAAAAAGATTCTTTGGGACTCGAAGAAACTCAAAATCACCAACGTGTCCGGGGCGAACCGGTATTTGAGAACAGAGTATCGCAAAGGATGGAAAGTCTGACTGAGCGACGTGGACACGCTTCGCAGTCATGACTTATGTTCGCGGCACGGCCGAATTTTAGCCAACCCCTGACCCGTCATCGACAATGAACCGTTGCGCCTGGGCCCGAAACGAGCTTTCGATCCGCTACCATGATGAGGAATGGGGCGTGCCCGTCCACGATGACCGCACGTTGTTCGAGTTTCTGATTCTCGAAGGCGCGCAGGCAGGCTTGAGCTGGGACACAATCCTCAAGAAACGCGACCATTACCGCAAAGTGTTCGATCACTTCGATGTGAAGAGGGTTGCGCGTTACGATGCGCGCAAGGTGAAACAACTCCTTGCAGACCCTGGCATCGTTCGTAATCGGCTCAAGATCGCCGCGGCCATTCAAAACGCGAAAGCGTTCCTCGCCGTCCAGAAGGAATTCGGCAGTTTCGATGCCTACCTCTGGCGATTCGTCGGCGGCAAAGCGAAACAGAACGAACGACGTTCGCTGAAGGAAGTTCCGGCCCGCACGCCGGAGTCCGATGCGTTGAGCAAGGATTTGCTCAAGCGCGGCTTCAAGTTCGTCGGCTCGACGATCTGCTATGCGATGATGCAGGCCGTCGGCATGGTCAACGACCACACCGTGGATTGCTTTCGCTACAAGCAAATCCGGATGAGCGGCTCGCGACAGCGCTTCACTTCGCGGATTTGAGGTGGACAATCGTTGCCCCCGATCCTCCGTACGCTTCACCGGCCAGCGCGAATGAGGTCACGTCTGGTTGTTTTGCGAGTATCGAATGCACCGTCTGGCGCAATTTCCCGATGCCTTTGCCGTGAATGACCCGCACCTGCAAAATCCCGCGCGCCCGGCACTCCGCGAGATAATCGGTCACGACACCTTTCACGTCCCGCGGACGAAAGGTATGCAGGTCGAGCACGCCATCAACGGGAAGCCGGATCGGGTCCATCCCGTCCGGGTTGGTGTCCTCGCCGTCGTTCATACGCGCAATTTTAACGCCTGATCGAAGACGTTCCAATCGTCACGGGAGGCACACGGCCGCAGGTCTTGTTCAAACATTTTTCCGTGTAGGCCCGGTGCCCACGCCGGGCGTTTTCGAGATGTGGTTAACCTTTGACTCGACAAGGCGAACGTTATATCCCAAACGACACTTAAATGGCCATGACGCGAGACAAAGCCCGGAACCTGCTGAACGAATACACGAAGTCCGAGTCGTTGATCAAACACGCGCTCGCGGTCGAGGCTGCCATGCGGCATTACGCGGCGCACTTCGGTGAGAACGTCGAGACGTGGGGCATTACCGGACTGATTCACGATTTCGATTACGAACGCTGGCCGAATCCGCCGGATCACACGCGTGAAGGCGCGAAGATTCTGCGCGAACGCGGCGTGGACGACGAAATCGTCGGCGCGATCCTCTCGCACGCGGAATGGAATCAGGACGAGTATCCGCGCGATCGGCCGATTCGCAAGACACTGTTCGCCGTGGATGAACTTTGCGGCTTCGTCACAGCGGTGGCTTATGTTCGTCCGGAAAAACTAACCGGCATGGCCGCCAGCAGCGTGAAGAAAAAGATGAAACAGAAATCATTCGCCGCGGCGGTGAAACGGGAAGACATCGAGCAAGGCGCGCAATTGCTCGGCCTGCCGCTCGACGATCACATCAACCACGTCATCGCCGCGATGCAGACGGTGGCCGGGCCGTTGGGATTTGGTTGAAGGTTGCGATGGTCGTGCGACGTTGGGCT
>DATNDF010000213.1 GCA_035607015.1 Candidatus Angelobacter sp.
GAACTGGCCGGCTGCGATCTGCTGACCATCAGCCCGACGCTGCTCGAAGAAATGCAAAAGACACCCGGCTCGCTTGCGCGCAAGCTCAGCCCGGAAAAGGCCGCCGGTGAATGCAAGGAGGCGAAACTGTCGCTCGACGAGAAGGCATTCCGGTGGATGCTCAACGAGGATCAGATGGCGACTGAGAAATTGTCAGAGGGCATCCGCATCTTCGCCGCCGACAACCTCAAGCTGGAGAAGTTTATCGCGGCGAAGTTGAATTAGCCTGCTAGGTTCGGCTCTCCGCGCCACTCGACTGCGTTATTGTGAAGACCGCAACCAACACACCTCGGCGCGGAGATTCTGGCGGATCGGCCGGTAAGATGAAATGGCAGGAGATTTTGCTGGTTGCCGTCGTTGGTTTATGTCTTGGGGCGGATACCAATTCCACAAAGCAATCCGAAGCTGAACAAAAGAGGCAGCTTATTGAGTTGATGTCGAACAACCTTGTGCAATTCGGTGTAACGAACCTCACGAAGGAGCAATTTGAACTAGGTTACAACATGTTCGTTGTTCATCCATCCTTCGGTATGCATTGGGACGACGTGCCGGCACCAACGCTCAAAGGCTCAAATGCCATGGACGCGGTCAACGCCTTCCTTGCGATAAATGGCTGGAACATGCACACCGGGATGCCTTTGTTGTCTGTCATTCAAACAAAGCCGATCACCGGTTTGCCCTGGGAAGCCATCAAAGACCGCCAGTTTGGGGCCGTCACGCACCAAGGTGTCCTGTATATCTCACTAAGGGGGTTCGCCACTGAATCCGATGGGATTGCCTATAATCCAAGGACCAACAAGTTTCCGACAATGATTAACGGTTTCAAGCCTATTGGAGATCATTGGTATGTTTGGAAGCAGACGATGGTTTCTCCGCAAAAGAAGGACTGTTACTACGAAGGAGAAACGCCGAATCTTCCACGGGAGACCGCACCGTCAAGGGAACAGAGGCCGTGAGCGCCCGTTCAAACCCCCACCATCATCCTCGCCATTTTCTTTTTATCGAACGGTTCGCCCAAACCAAGCGGCGCATCGGCGGGAACCGTTGAGGGATCGTGGTACGTACCGAACATCCGGTCCCAGAGGCTGAATGTTGTGCCGAAATTCGTCCGGCTGCGTTCGGTCGAGTGATGCACGCGATGATAGGCGGGCGTGATGATAAGATATTTGAGCGGGCCGATGCGGACGTTGAGGTTCGTGTGTTCCCAGAATTGAATGAGAATGCCAATCGAATAACCGATGCCGGCTTCGAGCGGGCTGAGGTTGAATACCAGCATCGGCACCGCCGCCTGCGGGATGTTGTAGATGAACGAGTGCAGGAAACTTGTGCGGAACCCGGAGAACCAGTAGAGCTGCTCGATGGAATGATGCCACGCGTGCGTCCGCCACAGCGGGCTGAAACGGTGTTGCGCGCGGTGAATCCAGTAGATCATCAAGTCCACGAGGAAAATCGCCATGACGATGCGCACCACGCCCGGCAACCCTTGCAGCGCATGCCAGCCGCCAAGCATCCACGCCGGCGCACAGGCGTTGACGAAGCCGGTGACCGTGTAATGCGAGACGCGGTTCATCGCGATGGCCAGGGCAAAGGAGAAGACATCGATCTTCAAATCCTTCCAGCGATCGACTTCGCGCGCGGGCCGGACCCGCTCGAGGACCTCGAACACGAGCACGAGCAGGAAGAACGCAGCCGTCTGGATATTTTCCGAATTGAGCATGTCCCGTTTCGTCGGCGGGATTGTTGCGAACGGCGTTGAAATAATCAAGCGGCGGAAACGCCGGCAAAGACGGCCAACGTCCGGCACTCAAGCCGCGAGCAGAGCGTCGCTTCTCTGCGCCGCGCGGCGACCGAAATTAGGCGATTCCTTCAACCTGGATTTGAACCGGCGGCGGCGCTCGTCCGTTTCATCAGCCGAGTACAGCCGCTTCACCAGGTCCAGAAAACCGCCTTGCAGTTGTTCGACGCTCATGTTCTTCGGCGAAATGTTGATGTCAAACAGCGTGCAGAGTTCCCAGGCGTGGTCGCGAATGATGCGGCCCTCCCGTTTCAGTCGTTGATACAGCGGCGTGCCCGGGAACGCGGTGAGGAAAGTGATCTGGACTTCGTAGAGGCCGGACTCTTTCACGAACCTGAAGACTTCTTCGAACACGTCCGGTGTGTCGCCGTCAAGGCCGAGAATGAAGCAACCGTTCACGGTGACACCATGGGATTGAATCTTTTGAATCGCCGCGGCGTAGTGATCGCGCTGGCGCGCCTTCCAGTTGTTGTTCAACTCCACGCCGTCGAGGCTGGTCTTGCGCGGGCTTTCGAGGCCAATGAGGATTTGCTGGCAGCCGGAATCGCGCATCAATCCCAGCAGCGCATCGTCTTCGGCCACTTTCACGTCCGCCTCGGTGAACCAGCGCAGCTTTTCCTTCGCCAGTTCGCGCAGCAGACGTTTGTAGTGCTCGCGGTGAACGAAGCTGTTGTCGTCGGCGAACTCAATGAACGGGCGCGGCCAGATTTTTTTGATCTCGCGGATCTCGGCGATGACTTTTTCGACCGGCTTCAATTTATAGTGCGGTGTCAGGAGAATTGAACTGGCGCAGAAATCGCATTTGTGCGGGCAGCCGCGGCTCGTCTGCACCGTAATCCGGTTGTATTTGTCCGGATCGAGCAGATCGAACCGCGGCATCGGCGCCTCCCGAAGATCGAACCCGCCTCCCGGCGTCTGAAAGTAAAATGGTCTGAGGACGCCGCGCTCGAAATCCGCGAGCACCTGCGGCCAGAGCGGCTCGCCTTCCCCGACGACGACACTCGTGCAATGTTCCTTCGTCTCTTCGGACAACGAACTCACCGGAATGCCGCCCATCACGACCGGAATGTTTTTTTGCCGATAAACGTCGGCGACCTGCCAGGCCTCCTTCAGTTGCGCGGTGAAGGTGCTGATGGCAACCAGGTCAAAATGATCCGGCAGATCGTTTTCTTTCCGCAGGTCGAAGATCTCATGGTATTCGACGTCGAACCTGGAGGGCGTCAATCCGGCGAGTGTCAGCAGACCGAGGCTCGGCAATGACGCGATGATGCGGTTGCGGTCCACGAAGCCGGGCAACGTCAGTCCCAGTTGAGTAAGCTCCTCGTTGTGCGCGCGCACGCCGCTCATGGCGATGAGTCCAATCCTTTTCATGGGTTCGCAACCTCCCAGAGGGTTAAAATGCAGGACGCGATCAAACTGGTGACCGGGATGAGAAACAGCGCCCGGAACCGCGGCCGGTGCGCCATGGCAAAACAGCAGATGGGCATTGAAACGGCGCCGAGCGCGAATCCCCAGGACGCGACAGTCGCGACGATGGGAGCAAGCGTGAAGCTGCGCGCCGTCAGATAGAAAAGGAAATTCACTCCGGCCAGCCCAAAGAACGAAATGTGGCCGAGGCGATAGAGCCTGCGCCGATAACTGGAGTAGCCGCCCAGCCAGCGTTCCTTGTGAAAATTCAGGCCGAAGAAGAACCCGTTGGCAAAGCCGAGCAATATCCACAACCAGGCAAGCACCAGATTGAGTTGGGCGATGGGGGTCTTCATGTTGCTCGATTCGATTGTCCGCGGACGAAGTTACCGGGACGGCCTGGCGTGGCGTTAATTGATAAAACGACGGAAGGAATCGATTCAATTGATGACGACAGAGAGGCGTGGCGGCGTTTAAAACGCGTGACGCGAATCCGGGAGGAATCCCGGGTGCGGGCCCGCAAAACGGCCTTCGCGGCCGGGTCTCCTTCAATAAAGCCAGTTGAAGACCTGGAAGGCGCCCCAGCCCAGGGCGGCGCCGGCGGGCAAATCAATCACATAATGCTGTTTGGTGAACAAGCAGCTCGCAGCGATGAGCAGCGGGAAGAGGAACGCCCAATGGCCGAGGCTCGACTGCAGGTGCAGCGCCGTCAGCATCGCGACCGACGTGTGCATGCTGGGGAAGCTGTTGGAGCGCCCGTCAAACGTCTGCACGAAGGCCAGGAAGCGTTCGGAAGGCCCGCTTTGCCGGTTGCAGGCGCGCCACGCCTCGGGCGTTGCCACGGGAAAGAACGTGAAAAAAATCATCTGCAGGCCGAGCAACAAGGTGTAACTCATGGCCACGTAAAGAAACTGCCTTGGCGATTGAATGACCAGGTTGATGTAGAGGATCACCGGGTAGTA